>NZ_JARAYJ010000049.1:0-52038 GCF_033794345.1 Streptomyces niveiscabiei | reverse complement strand
TCCAGCGAGTACTTTCTGGGGGCGGCCATGGTCGATGTTCCTCTCATGAGTCCCATCTGACCCTCTGTCAACACACTCCGCATCTCGGGGGAACCTCAGGGCCGGACCTGTGCTGATCCTTTGGCGGGCATGCACAGGCCGGCCCATCTTTGCGTTGAGCCCCGGCTTGCCGGGGCGCGTGGGGGGTACGCTACCCGCGTCAGGGTGATGCCGGGGACTTTTCCCAGAAAGCCTTGTTCTGAGGGAAGTCCCCCAGTTGGTTTTGGTCTGGTGGAGCGTGAAGGGACTGGGATCTCTCCAACCCCGCGTACGCGGGGACCACGTTGACAGAGAAGTTCCCCAGGGGGCACCCCCGCGTGCGCGGGGACCAGAAGGTCGCGGTGCAGAGCCGTGAGGCGGTGCCTGGAACACCCCCGCATGTGCGGGGACCACAGTACGCCGACTCTGGAGCCGGCTGTTGAAGAAACATCCCCGCGTGCGCGGGGACAGCTACGGCGATGAGTACACCGCCATGGTCAACACGGGACCACCCCCTCGCAGGCGCGGGGACCACAGGGTCTTCGCGTTGAGTGCGAAGTAACCGCCGGGAACATGCCCGCGTGAGCGGGGACCACGACCGAGGACGCGATCTGATGCAGGGCTGGAGGGGAACACCCCCGCGTGCGCGGGGACCACTGGGGCCTCGAACTCGCCATGGACCTGAGCCGGGGAACACCTCCGCGTGCGCGGGAACCAGAAGGTCGCGTGGACCCTCGCCCCGGCCGAGTGGGGAACACCCCCGCGTGCGCGGGGACCACAAGGTCGTCGAGAAGACGAACCAGGCCATCGCGGGAACACCCCCCCGTGCGCGGGGACCACATCCCCTTCACGGCGCCGAGACGCCGAGCGACGGGAACACCCCCGCGTGCGCGGGGACCACGACGCCTGGTACGTCGTCACCGACGACCCGGCGGGAACACCCCCGCGTGCGCGGGGACCACCGCAATCCAAATGGTCGCCATCAGTCCTCCAGGGGAACACCCCCGCGTGCGCGGGGACCACAACCCGGCTGGCTGGAGGAACGGCCGCTACCGGGGAACACCCCCGCGTGCGCGGGGACCACCTGCGGTTTCCAGATCATTCCCAGGGAGTCCAGGGAACACCCCCGCGTGCGCGGGGACCACTCCGGTCACGGTGCCAGACGGTTCGTTCGGTCGGGAACACCCCCGCGTGCGCGGGGACCACGTGAAGTCCATCGAGCCGATTCCGTCCGAACCGGGAACACCCCCGCGTGCGCGGGGACCCCTGGCTGCTGCTGGCCACCGTTCCTTCGGCGCTGGGAACACCCCCGCGTGCGCGGGGACCACCCCGTGCCAGCGACGACTGCCCCACGGCCACGGGGAACACCCCCGCGTGCGCGGGGACCACCCCGATGGCGGCCCACGTGGTGCCGGCGGCCCGGGAACACCCCCGCGTGCGCGGGGACCACCGGCCGTCGCTTTCGGGAGGATCTGGTTCGTCGGGAACACCCCCGCGTGCGCGGGGACCACTCAGCATCCTCCCCCCGACCGGTTTGCTGTCCGGGAACACCCCCGCGTGCGCGGGGACCACAACCCGGCCGGGTGGCGCAACGGGCGCTACCGGGGAACACCCCCGCGTGCGCGGGGACCACGACGACGTCGGGCACATGGTGATCGCCGCGCTGGGAACACCCCCGCGTGCGCGGGGACCACCCGACGACCTTCTTCAGGGCTGTGAGTGCCACGGGAACACCCCCGCGTGCGCGGGGACCACCCGCCGTGTTCTCCTCCACGGCGGTCGTTCCCGGGAACACCCCCGCGTGCGCGGGGACCACGCTCGGGCCTCGTACCGTCCGGCGGGCTGGTAGGGAACACCCCCGCGTGCGCGGGGACCACGTTGATGAGGTCGGTGATCTGGGTGCGGTCCAGGGAACACCCCCGCGTGCGCGGGGACCACTCCTGGGCACGGCTGACGGCACGGTTGATCGAGGGAACACCCCCGCGTGCGCGGGGACCACCAGGATTTCAGGGCGCGGTCGGTGACGCCCTGGGGAACACCCCCGCGTGCGCGGGGACCACCGTTTCGGGTCCCGTTTGGACTTCCGTTTGGGGGGAACACCCCCGCGTGCGCGGGGACCACTGCTCGGACGGCGCCCTCAACAACCCCGACGGGGGAACACCCCCGCGTGCGCGGGGACCACCCGCAACCTCCTGGAGGGCGGCGGCGAGGACGGGGAACACCCCCGCGTGCGCGGGGACCACACCGTGCCCGGGTCGCCCACCCGGAGGTCGTAGGGAACACCCCCGCGTGCGCGGGGACCACCTCGGTGAGGCGACGCACGTCAAGGCCCCGGCGGGAACACCCCCGCGTGCGCGGGGACCACCCGCCGGGCCTGACCTGCGGAAACTCCCGGTCGGGAACACCCCCGCGTGCGCGGGGACCACCCGATGGGCCTCGACACCACCGGTATCCCCGAGGGAACACCCCCGCGTGCGCGGGGACCACACCCCTATATCGGTGCGCGCGTTACGGCGTTAGGGAACACCCCCGCGTGCGCGGGGACCACGCCGTGTACGACGCCTCACCGGAGGCCCCGGCGGGAACACCCCCGCGTGCGCGGGGACCACAGCTGGTCGGCCAGCTCGGACTCCCGGTGCAGGGGAACACCCCCGCGTGCGCGGGGACCACTCACAACGAGCCACGCGCCACAACCGGCGTCGGGGAACACCCCCGCGTGCGCGGGGACCACACCCCGGGGCGGTGCGTGCCGGTCCGTGGCGGGGGAACACCCCCGCGTGCGCGGGGACCACTCGTCGATCATCGGCACCAGGGCGCGGTACACGGGAACACCCCCGCGTGCGCGGGGACCACCGGACGGTGTCGAAGAGGTAGAAGCCGAGGCTGGGAACACCCCCGCGTGCGCGGGGACCACGGCCAGCCACTCCTCGGCGGCCTCGTCTGCTGGGGAACACCCCCGCGTGCGCGGGGACCACGATCGAGAACCAAGTGGTGGCCAATCAGCCGCGGAACACCCCCGCGTGCGCGGGGACCACTCGTGGAAGTTCTTGACGGCCCTCTTCGGCCTGGGAACACCCCCGCGTGCGCGGGGACCACAACACGATCACGTGCCGGTCGCCGGGGATGAGGGGAACACCCCCGCGTGCGCGGGGACCACCACCCCGGCTTGAACGACGAGATGTCCCATCAGGGAACACCCCCGCGTGCGCGGGGACCACGTGCAGCGGGGCGCCGCGTGGACCGCGACGCGGGGAACACCCCCGCGTGCGCGGGGACCACAGTGCGTGAGCTGGGGCTTTATCTGGCCGCTGGGCTGTTTTTCGTTACTTGTGGAGAAACGGACATCACGGTCACTGGTGGCAGTTTGTCGGAAGAGGGGGGCTGGGAAGTGCTTGTGCTGGTGATGCAGCGCTGGCCATTGTGGTCCGCGTGTTGGCTGATCAAGGGCGTGAAGGGCATCGGTCTCCCCAGCGTCGAGATGCTAATCGTACGGATCGCTGCTGGTTGTCAGAGGTCGTTTCGGGGGCGCGGTGGGGTGCGGGGCCGCTCCGGGCGCAGAGGCTTGCTGACGGCAGTCTGCCGGGCGTCAGTATGGACGTTTGCTAGGCGAAGTTCAGATCGTCCTCGGCGTCCTTGGCATTCATCAACAAGGTGCTTGTGGAACCCCAAGTTTCCCCCTTTTGGGCCGAGTTTGAGATGATTAAGTGCCGTCCGATCTGCGATATGGATCATCTCGACTTAGCGAATGCGAACCATTGGAGGGGTGTGCCCACCAATGGGCACGCCTTCAGGGTCGAGCTGGATCGAGGGAGATTCAAGCAGGGTGGAAACGGGTAGTTTGCCCTAGCTCGTTGGTGAAGTCGCAGGTCAGCGGCTTGTCCGTCTCGGGTTCGACTCCCCTAGGCTCCACTTCTTCTGACCCCCCTGACCTGCGGAAACGTGGTCAGGGGGGGTTTTTATCCGGATATTGTGTGCTGACGTGTCAGTACTGCGCTGCTGGCCGCCGTCGCTCTCCCGTGGATCTCCTGGGCTCATTGACCGAGGAGGCGGACGGGGCTGTAGTCCGGTCACGGGGCCGGGTGCGTTCGTAGGCTCGCGGGATGGCGGAGGTCGCCGAAGTGTCCGCTCATGCCGCCTTCCTGCGCGCCAGGCTGGACGAGAAGGAAGAGCACCTGGTCAAGCGCCTCGCGGAGGTACGTACCGAGCGCGCAGAGCTGGAGACCTTCGGAGCGGGCCGTGTCGGCGCATTCCGTGAAGCAGACGATCTCGGGGGCCCTTGTTTGGTTGGTGATCAACAGCGTCGGCCGGATCGGCAGGTCGTGCGGCAGATGACGCCACCCGGGATCCCCGGTCGCCGACCGCGCCACCCGGTCCTGCTTCCAGGCGGTGATCATCGGCTCGATCAACGCCTGCCGGGCATCCGGTGACTCGGCTCGGACTTGACGCCCACGGGAAGGAAAGGATCAGCAGGGCGGGCTCAGCGAAGGGCGCGCACGGTCGCGAGGACGGGCGCGGCCGGTCTGAGGATGGCGCCGGGGAGGGGGGCGATCCGGCCTGGGTCGACGTCCAAGTGGAAGCGTTGTGCCAATGCGGCCAGGACGAGGACGACTTGGACCTGGGCCAAGCGTGCGCCGAGGCAGGCGCGCGGGCCGGTGCCGAAGGGGAACCAGGCGTGGTCGGTGGCGGAGACCGGGGAGCCGACGGCAAAACGTTCCGGCTGGAACGTCTGGGGATCGGGGAACCACCTCGGGTCGCGGTGGACGGACCACTGGCTGCACCACACCAGGGTGCGGGCCGGAATCGGAATGCCCGCCAGGGCGGTGTCATGGAGGGCGGTCATGCTCAGCGTCCAGATGGGCGGGTAGAGCCGCAGGGCCTCCTTGACGACCTGCTGGGTGTAGGGCAGCCGGTCGTAGTCCTCGTGGGTGGGAGTCCGTCCCCCCAGGACGCGGTGCAGTTCTTCGCTCAGCCGCGACCTGGTCCGCGCGGCGCCGGAGAGCTCCAGCCAGGTCCAGGTCAGCGCCGCGGCGGTGGTCTCGTGTCCGGCGATCCACAGCGTCACCGCTTCGTCGCGCACTTCGGTGTCGGTCAGCGGCCTGCCCTGCTCGTCGCGTTCGGCCAGCAGCATGTCGAGTACGTCTTGGCGGCGGTCGCCGGGATTCGCGCGGCGCTCCTGGATGAGTCGGTAGATCACGGCGTCGATGACCGAGAGGGCGGCCAGCAGCCGCTTGCGGGAAGGGGTGCGCACCCAGCCGGGCAGGAAGAGATCGATGCCGCGCAGCACCGCCGCCGCGAGCTCGTGCTCCACGGTGGCCATGGCCGCACGCAGGTCGCGGCCGTGTGCCTGGGGGGTGTCGCCGAACAGGGTCCGGTTGATGATCCCTTGGGTGATTCCCGTCATCTCCTCGAGAACGTCGATGCGCTGGCCGTCGCGCCACTGGCCGGCGTGAGCGCCGGCATGGGAGGCCATGGTCGCGGCGTACGCGCGCACCTGGCGGGGCCGGACGGCCGCTTGGACCTTGGTGCGTTTGCGGCGCCACTGCTCGCCGCGGGCCGCGGCGACGCTGTTACCGGTGACTTGGCTGATGGTCCAGCCGACGTCGGACCTCTCGAAGTCGCTTCCGTCGGCCGCCAGCAGCGCGGCGATGTGCTGCGGGTGGGAAAGGAGTACGCAGCGCTGCGGGCCCAGCGACCAGGTGACGAAGTCCCCATGGTCCTCGCGCAGACGCACCATGAAGTCCAGCGGGTCCCGGCCGAACGAGAGCAGATTTCCCAGCACCGGCAGCCTGCGGGGGCCGGCGACGGGGCGGAGCGGTGCGGCGTCGGACACAGCCATGGGGCCCTGCTTCCGTGTCGTGGGTTCGAGCTGTTCATTCGCAAGATCAGTGGTGCCGGGCGGTGCGGGGGCACGCGGCGCTGTCGGGAGAGCAGTTGGCCGCGACCTCGCGGCTCGCCGCGCGAAGGGGGTGACGGCCTCGACAAGGAGATCGCGGAAGTCGGCACGCTTTTCGAGGCCCGCTTTCGGCGAGCACGGCCGTGGCAGCAGTCCGGTGGTGTCATCTCACGTCGTCTCATCGTGCAGAGGTCGCGTGCCTGCGGATGCGGAGCAGGGTGGCCGCGCGCCCGCTGGAAACCGGTGCTCCGTGGAAGCGGACGGCCACACGGGCAAGGCGGAGGCCGATCGGTGCCGTGTCGCCGTGGCCAGCCAGCGCAGCAGAGCCATGCTTTCGGCCACAGCAGTCGCGAGCCGCCGGAATTCCTCGGGCGTGCGGGCGACGGTCAGATCGCGCACCGTGCCGCCGATCACATCGAGCAGCGGTCGAAGGACCGCCCACCACAGCCGGGCCATCCGGTGTTCCTCGGCGGCGAGCAGGGACAGTGTGGCGGCGCACTGGGCGGGGCTGCGCCGCCACAGCCGGTACACCGACCGGCGAACGGTCCGCGCTCCCGTGCCCGGACCGGACAGCACCTCGTACAGCAGCGTGGAAAGGGTCTCGGACGTCCTGGTCGCCGCCGTGCGGTTCTCGGCGTAGTCCTCGACCGAGGCCGCTCGGGCCAGGCACTCGGCGTCGGCGAACGCCAGGGTGAGTCCGGAGGCGGTCAGCGGATGGAAGTGACCGGTCGCGTCACCCACGAGTGCGAGCCCGTCGCGGCCGTAGGCGGTGCGTGCGGCGGTCCGGTTGGCCGCCCACTGAGCCGCGCCGGAGCGGATCGCTTCCTCGAAGCCGCGACGCAGACCGGGGGGAAACACGGGGGTGTAGTGGTGGCTGAGGTACGCGGCAAGCGCGCGGTGGCGCACCTGGGGCACCGGGATGTCGACGCAGACCCGTACGACGCCTGGCGCGATGCGGTAGAGCATGACCGGCCCGGGTCCTCCCAGCAGCACGTGCGCGTAGTTCTCGTACGGCAGTGCGGCATCCCGTATGAGGAATCCCGCCATCCGCGACAGCGACGTCGAGGTCCGTTCCAGGCCGAGCGAGTGGCGTACGAGGGAGGCCCTGCCATCGGCGCCGACGATCAGGGGGGCGTGCGCGGTGCGCCGGGTCTGGGTGGCGGCGTCGAGATAGCGCACCCGGCCTTCCTCGACGTGCGTCGCACGGCACTGCTGGGCGAAGGCGACGCGCGGATGCGCACGGGCCGCCGACCACAACGCGCCGACCAGCAGCCGGTGTTCGGCGGCTTGCGCCTGGACGCCGTCCGGGTAGGGGATGACCACGGGAGAGGAGCCGTCGTCGGGATAGGTGACGAATCCCCGCCCGGGACTGTGGCCCGCACCCGTCAGATCGACCCCCAGCCCCGAGAGGATGCCGACACCGGCGGGATGGATCCACTCGCCCGCCAGCCGGCCGGTCGGTTCGAGGGCGGCTTCCAGGACCAGCACGTCCCGGCCGCCACGGGCCAGCGCGAGCGCCGTAGCACAGCCGGCGGGCCCTCCGCCGACGACGACGGCGTCGCACGTCCCGTCCACAGGCGCCATCTCTCCTCCTCGGACTGCGGAAACCGGGGCGGGTCCTCCGGGAGCATCACCCGCGCTGAAGGGCTGTCGTGTCGTGGTCACGGCGGCCCGGCATCCCGCGAGCCGGCGGCGCCGGGCCCATGCGGCGGCAGGGCCTCGGGGGTGTATGCGGTGTTGTCCGACTCCTTCTGGTGAGCCATGGGGTGTCGGTGATCACCCTGGTGGCGTCGATGCACCGACGCCACCAGGGACCAGCGAAAGGGTGATACCCGCGGTCGCGGCCTCAGTCGGTGCCCGGTGCGGGCGCGGGGTGCTCACACGGCTGCCACGCTCGGCTGTCGGCCCCTGGGGGTGTGGCCGAGTATCGCTGGTATGGACGAGATGCTCCGCACGCGTGTCCCGGCGGCCGTGACCGCGGGTGTCGAGAACCTGGTGAGACGTCAGAGCGATGACGGCAGTTGGCACTTCGCGTACACCGGTCCGACGTTTCTGCTGCCGATGTATGTGACGATGTGCCATGTCTCGGGCACGCCGATCCCCGCCGAGCGCGCGGCGCGGATGCGCGCCCACCTGGTCTCGACCATCGGGGACGACGGTTCGGTCGGCATGTACGCGGGTGGCCCGGGCTGGGTGTTCACCTCGACCCTGGGGTACGTGGCGCTCCGGCTGCTGGGCGAGGACGCGGACGCCGAGCACATGGCCCGGTTGCGCGCCTGGATCCGCGGGCATGGCACGCCGCTGCGCTCCGCGTCCTGGGGCAAGATCCTGCTGTGCCCGCTGGGCCTCTACTCGTACGAGGGACTGCACCCGCTCGCGACCGAGGCGATGCTGCTGCCGAGATGGGCGCCGCTGCATCCGAGGCGGCTGTGGATGTACGCCCGCCAGGTGTACATGCCGATGGCGTGGCTGTACGGGCAGCGCGCGGTCATGCCCGAGGACGAGCTCGTCCGCGCGCTGCGCGCCGAGCTGTACGACGAGCCGTACGACCGTATCGACTGGTCGGGGCACCGGTCGACGATCGCGCCGTGTGACAACCACCAGCCGCTGACGCGGGCGTTCCGCTGTGTCTCGACGGTGCTTCGCGGCTGGGAGCGGATCGTTCCGCGACGGCTGCGGTCTCGTGCGCTGCGGCGGCTGGCGCAGCACATCGACTACGAATGTGAGATCACCGACGGTGTGGTCAACGGTTCTGTCTGCGCCTGTCTGTATTCGCTCGTCCACCATTTCCGTGAGCCCGGCGGCGAGCGCTTCCGGACGGGGCTGGCGGCGCTGGAGGACTACCTGCGCAACCCCGGGCCCACGCTGGACCTCCGGCCCAACAACTCGACGCAGCAGTGGGACACCGCCCTGGTCGTCCAGGCGCTCGGCGAGGCGCAACGGGCCGTCGAGGGCACCGGCGCGCGCACCGCGATGCAGGCGGGACTCGACTTCGTCGACAGGCAGCAGATCCGTGACGACCCTCCGGACCGCATCCGGTTCCACCGGGACCGCTCGCGAGGCGGCTGGCCGTTCACCACGCGCGCGTACGGCTGGGTGATCAGCGACTGCACCGCCGAGGCGCTCAGCGCGATCTTCCGCGGCGAGGCACTGGCGCTGGACACGCCCGAACGTACCCGCCTGGAGGATGCCGTCGAGTTGCTGCTCGCCTATCAGAACCCGGACGGTGGCTGGCCCATGTGCGAGCGGATCCGCGGCGGGAGGTGGCTGGAACGGCTCAACCCCTCACAGATCTTCGGCGTCATCATGGTCGACTGCTCGCATGTCGAGATCACCGCATCGTGTCTGCACGCGCTGACAGAGGCACAGGCGCACGTGCCGCCGCCGGCCGCGGCCGGCAGCATCGACCGGGCGGTGGCGGCGGGCCGTGAGTTCCTGCTGCGCTCCCAGCGTACGGACGGCAGCTTCGAGGGTTTCTGGGGTGTCTGCTTCACCTACGGCACGTGGTTCGGCCTTCGCGGTCTGCTGGCCGCCGGGGTTTCCCGCACGGACCCCGCTGTCCGGCGAGCTGTCGCCTTCCTTCTGTCCATCCAGCGCGCGGACGGCTCCTGGGGCGAGTCCCCCCGAAGCTGCGTGGAGCGCCGCTACGTCCCCGCGGACGAGGGGAAGGCGGTGATGACCGCCTGGGCCCTGCTCGCGCTGGTCGAGGCGGGATACGCGCGGCATCCCGCCTGCGTACGGGGCGTGCGGTTCCTGGTCGACCGCCAACGCCCGGACGGCGGCTTCGCCCGGGAAGGTTTCCACGGTGCGTTCAACCGCACCGGACCTCTCGACTACGACGGCTACCGGCACTACTTTCCCGTCTGGGCACTGGCCATGTGGTGCAACTCGGCTTCAGGGCACGAGGTTCGTGAGGCCGATGTCGAGGGGGAACGGAACGGCGGTCTTGAGGCGTCCTCGGTGGATGCCGGTGGCCACGTATGAACTGGTCATGCTGTCCAGTCCGTAGGCGCGGACAGCCGGGGCCCCTGCCTCGTCGCGGACGGTCGTTTCCCGCTCGGTCTCGAACCCCGCAGGGGCCGCCTGCCGCAGAGCGAAGGTCGAGTGCCTTGAGCCGGACGCAAGAGGATGCCGATAGGGGTGTCGGGTTCGACTCCCCTGGGCTTCACTTCTTCAGACCCCCTCTGAGCTGTGGAAACGCGGGGCGGAGGGGGGCTTGTCGGTTCGTCTGACGTAGACGGTGATGCGTGCCCCGTGGAGTTGGGTCGAGGTGTGGGGGCGGAAGTGGTGGTGCAGGGTGTTCGTCTTGGCCTGGTCCTGGGGGGTGGGCGGGGCGGGGTTGGTGTGGAGGACGAGGATGCGGTCGAAGCGCAGCATGCGGGCGGCGATGTCCTCGGCGGGGAACTCGATGCCGGTGAGGGTGTTGGAGGCGGTGGGGGTTCGGGAGAGGGCGAGGTCGGTGGGGAGGGGGGCCGTGGGGGTGGTGAGGGTGCGGTGGTGGGTGGGGAGGTAGAGGAGGCCGTCGCCGGGGCGGGCCGCTTGGAGGATGGCGGCGGTGATGGCGGTGGCGTTGTTGGTGCGGCTCTCCGGGGTGCGGAGGGTGAGGCTCGGTGGGATCAGGGCGGTGAGGGCCGTGAGGAGCGCGGCGTACGTGATGAGGGGGGTCCGGCGGAGGGTGTGGTCCAGGCAGGCGCCGAGGAGGAGTGCGGTTCCGGTGGTGCTGTAGAGGACGTACCGGTCCACGAACAGGGGCTTGGCGAGGGAGGCGAGGAGCAGGAGGAGCGTGGGGAGCACGGCCAGGGGGAGGGCCAGTGCGGTGAGGTGTACGGGGCCTCGGGCGCGCGGCGGCGTCAGTGCGCAGGCCGCCGCCACCGCCGTCATGAGCAGGACGCCGGGGAGGCGTACCGGGCTTTCGATCCAGGCCAGTTGGGCGGACTGGCCCGCGCTGCGGATGGCCAGGGGGAGGAGGCCGGTGATGACGGAGGCGGCTGTCAGGGACCACGCCCGCAGTACTCGCCGGGGTACCCGGGAGACGAGCAGGGTGGTGCCGTGGGCGGCGAGGGCGAGGGCCGCGAACTCGTGGAGGAGGCAGGCCAGGAGCATGGTGGAGCCGTAGAGCGGCCAGCGCCACCGGGTGGGGGTGACCAGGGCGAGGGTCGCCCAGGTGATCAGGGCGCAGACCATCGCGTACGAGCGGCCTTCCTGGGCGTACTTCTGGACCTGGGGGAGGACGGCGAACGCCAGCCCGGCGAGGAGCCCGGCGCGGGGGCCCGCCAGGCGTACGCCCAGGGCCGTGACGCCGGCCGCCGCCGCGGTCGTCGCGAGGACCGAGGGGAGCCGTAGGGGGACGAGGCCGTCGCCGAAGGCGGTGAAGACGGCGTGCATCACGGCGTAGTACAGGGCGTGGACGAGGTCGATGTGCTGGGCCGTGGCCCAGATCTGGGGCAGGGTGCGGTGGGCCAGGTCGTAGGTGACCGCCTCGTCGCCCCACAGCGTGTTCCGGCGGCGGATGCCCCACAGGCCCAGGGCGAGGGTCAGGGCAGCGGGGGCGAGGGTGATCCACGCCCGGGTGGCGGGGCGGCGTACGGGGGTGGGGACCGGCTCGGTCGCGACAAGGACGGACATCGGTGGGCCCTTCGGGAGGTGGGCCGTCAGCGTGCCCGCGCCCCGTTGATCCGCCGCTGATCCGAGCTGATCGGACGGTCAGGAAGGGGGCCGCACGCTGTGCGAGGCTGCACCGCATGCGGATCCTGGTGGTCGAAGACGAGGTGGACCTTGCGCGGACCCTGCACACCGGACTGACCGCCGAGGGCTACAGCGTCGACCTCGCGCACGACGGCCGGCAGGGGCTGTGGATGGCCCGGACCGGCGAATACGCCCTGGTCGTCCTGGACTTGATGCTCCCCGGGCTCAACGGATACAAGGTCTGCGCCCAGTTGCGCCGGGAGGGCAACGCGACGCCCATCCTGGTGCTCACCGCGAAGGACGGGGAGTGGGACCAGGCCGAGGCGCTGGACACGGGCGCCGACGACTACCTCGCCAAGCCGTTCTCGTACCTGGTGCTCGTCGCGCGGCTGCGGGCGCTGGTCAGGCGGGCGGCGGCGGTCGCGCCGCCCGTGCTCGCGGTGGGGGACCTGTCGCTGGACGTCGCCGGGCGGGTGTGCCGGCGGGGCGGGGTGCGGGTCGATCTGACGCCCCGGGAGTTCGCCGTACTGGAGCTGCTCGCCCGGCGGGCCGGGCAGGCGGTGTCCAAGGGGGATCTGCTGTATCACGCGTGGCCCGACGAGGCCCTGGATCCGAATCTGGTGGAGGCGAGGGTGAGTGCGTTGCGCAAGAAGGTCGACGTCGCGTTCGGGCGGCGGTCGCTGGAGACGGTGCGGGGAGCGGGGTACCGGCTGGTGGACGACCGTGAACGGGCGTGAGGCGCGGCGGCGGTGGTGGTGGCCGCGGTCGGTGCGGGCGCTGGCCGCGCTGACCGCCGCGCTGACCGCCGCCGGCATCCTGCTGGGGATCGGCTGGTGGGTGCATGACGAGGTCGAACGCGAGAGCGCGCGGATCGTCGAGGACCAGGCCCGTGGGCAACTCTTCGCTCTCGTCGACCAGTTGACGGAGGGGGGGATGCCCAGCCGCAGGAGCACCCTGCCGTTCGAGGTCGTCGCGACCGGCCGGCGTACCCCTGTCGCCTCCGGCGGGGGCATGGACTTCTTCGATGCCGGCAGCGGCCATGTACTGCCCGCCCCGCCCGCGCTCCACGCGCCGGTGAACGCGATCACGGAGGACAGCTGGGGCTACGACGTTGAGCACCTGCGCATACCCGCGCGCCGCGACTACGACCCGCCCGCGAACAGATTCGACCTGGCGGGCGGGACCTACCCCGTCCTGTACGTCGACATCTGGGCCGGTGAGCTGGACCGCGGCAGTGCCGCCGCGCTGGGCGTCGCCGCCGGCTCCACGCTGCGGGCCTACGTGGTGGCGCTCCCGGACACGGCCCGGGCGATCACCGGCACCGTCGACGACCTGCTGCTGCGGGCCGCCCTCGTCAGCGTCGTCCTCATCGCCGCCGCGACCTACGGCGCCGTACGCGTCGCGCTGCGCCCCGTCGAGGCGATCCGGGTGCTCACCGCCTCCGTCACCCCGAACAACCCCCGCGAACGCGTCACCGTGCCCGCCTCGGGGCACGAGATCGCCGCGCTCGCCACCACCATCAACACCACCCTCCAGCGCCTCGACAACGCCGCAGCCCAGCAGCGCCGGTTCGTCGCGGACGCCGCGCACGAGCTGCGCAGTCCGCTGACGACACTGCTGGCCAGCCTGGAGGTCGCGCTCGCCTATCCGGACCGTACGGACTGGCCCGCGGCGGCGACCACCGCCGCCCGGCAGACGCGCCGGCTCCAGGCGCTCGCCGAGGACCTGCTGCTGCTCGCGCGGCTGGACACGCGGACGGGGGGCGGGATCGGGGCCGTGGACCTGGCCGAGGTCGCTGCGCGGCTGGTCGAGCAGTATCCGCTCGGGGAGCGGGAGTTGGCGCTCACGTGGGACGGCGCGGAGAGCGCGTACGTCCTCGGGGACGCCGGCGAGTACGAGCGGCTGGTGCGCAACCTCGTCGACAACGCCGTCCGGCATGCCGCGCACCGGATCCAGGTCACCGTCCGGGAGGAGGACGGGTGGGTCGTGCTCGCGGTGCACGACGACGGGCCGGGGGTGCCCGGCGAGGACGCCGAGCGGATCTTCGAGCGGTTCGTACGGCTGGACGACGCGCGCTCCAGGGACGACGGGGGGACCGGGCTGGGGCTCGCCATCGCCCGGGACCTGGCCCAGCGGCACGGCGGGACCCTCACGCTCGCGCCCCGCACCCTCGGGGCGTGCTTCCTGCTCCGCCTGCCGTCGGCCGAAGGGGGTCCAACCGCTCGCATAGTTGGATCGAACGGGAGGTAATAGCCCGCGGGATCGGGGACGTTGGGGGAAGACCGAGTGGTTGGAGGAACGGCGTGGACAAGAAGCAGCGGCGGCAGATGCTGGCCGAGGTGTACGCGGAGCGGGAGCGGCTGCTGCCGCTGCGGGGGCAGGCGTCCCGGACGACCATCGAGATGGTGCGGTCCAGCGCGGGGAATGTGGGCGAGCCGGAGATGGTGCCGTACCTCAACCTCGCCTACCTGCTGGGCGTGAAGCGGGGGCTGGGGGAGGACGCGCTGATGGCGTTCGCGCTGTCGCTGGCGAACTGGGCGGTGGCGGCGGTGGCCGAGGTCGCGCGCTCCTCGGGGCGGACGGTGGAGCAGGTGGTCGACATGTACGAGACGGCGATCATGGCGGCGGGCGAGGCGCTGGAAGAGGAGGAGAAGGTGCCGCTGAAGGAGGGGTTCCAGAACGAGGAGGGGTTCTGGGGGGACGAGGACTGAGGCGGGGGTACGGGCGGAAGCGCATCGGAAGCGGATCGGCTCTGGTGGCGGAAGCGGGCGTTCTGGTCGCATCGGCGGTGTCATCCAGCCGTTCCGTGCGCTCCTCGCCGTCGGCTCGCTGCCGGCTCGTGCGTCTCACGGGTCGTGAACGTTGGAGTACCCATGAACGACCCAGGACCACCGTCCTACCAGGGCGTCGGGCTCGTCCCGCCGGCCGGGCCCGCCCGCACCTGGGGGCTCGCCGTCGTCGGCGTACCGCTGGTGCTCGCGCTGCTCCTGACGCTGGTCGTGAGCCTGTCGGGCGGCGACGACTCCGGCGGGTCCGGCGGCGACTGGAGCGGCTCGTCGGGCTGGCCGGGGACCTCGGAGACGGCGGAGGCGACGGAGGAGACGGAGACGGAGGAGGCGACCGACACGCCCGTGCCGTACGACTCGACCGGCGATCCCCTCTACGAGGAGAGCGCGACCCCGTCCGCTCCGGCCTACGAGGAGAGCGCCACCCCGTCACCGTCCCCCTCCCCCTCCCCGTCCGACGCCACCGGCCCCGAAGCCGTCGTCACCGCCTACTTCGCGGCCATCAACGACCGTGACTTCGCGACCGCCTGGTCCCTCGGCGGCAAGAACCTCGACCGCGACTACGACACGTTCGTCGAGGGCTTCGCCACCACCGAGTCGGACAGCATCACCATCACCTCCGTGCGGGGCGACGACGTGGCGCTGACCCTCGAAGCGCGCCAGACGGACGGCACGACGAAGACGTTCGACAGCGTCTACACCGTCAGCGGTGGCGAGATCGTCCGTGCCAGGGGCACCCAGACCAGTTGACCATCCGGCAGGAGCGAACCGCCGTGACCACCCAGGTGATCCATCCCCGTCCGCCCGACCCGGGGCCTCAACCGCCGCGCACCGCCCGCGTGTACGCGTGCACCAAGGCCACCCGCCTGCTGTCCGCGGGCACTTACCTCGACGCCGGCTACCGCCGCGCGGTAATCCGGGAGCTGCTGCACAACTACCCCCGGGTCGTGGCGCCGTCGTACGGCTACGACGCCGTGTCGGTGCTCGCCCACGCGCTCGCCGCCCGCCGGCTGCACCGCCTCCAGTGGGCCGTGGGCCTCGGTTCGGCGTTCGTGGTCTGGCTGCTGCTGGTCCTGGGCGTGCTGAACTTCCTCCTGGCCGCGCTGTTCCTGGTGTGGGCGCTGTGGGCCGTGGCCTACCTGCGGCGCATCGTGACCCTGCACACCCTGATGACCCGGCTGAAGGAGACCCGCCCCGACGGCGGTTTCGACGGCGCCTACCCCGCCGACCGGGCCCTCACCGACACCGTCGTCCACAAGATCGACCACGAGCAGTCCAGCGGCAGCGGCCTCGTCTTCTACAGCGGCTTCCGGCCGTTCGTCGGTGCCGGTGAACTCCTGCGCGAGTGGTCCAACGCCCAACTCCTGCTCGGCGCGCGCAAGAAGCGGATCGACACCCGGACGAAGGCCGACGGCGGCGGCGCCACCCTGGACCTGGAGGCGCGCGAGACGCCCGTGCCGTTCACCGTCCGCGAGATCACCGACTACGTGGCCGCCCGGATGCGGGCGGAACTGCGCGACGAGGTCCGCGGCGACGAGCGCATCGAGGGCCTGACCGTCGAGCAGCGCCGCTTCACCACCGCCATCCGCACCAACGACCGTACGCGCGGCCCCGGTTGGTCCCGGCTGCCGGGTGTGGACGACCTTCCCGAGATCCACTGGCGGGAGGACTACGACTCGGCCCGCGAGTACCTGTGCGTGCGGGTCGGTTCGTGGAACGAGGAGCTGGTGACCTCGGTCTTCGTCGGGTTCGACCTCAAGGGCGACACCCTGCACACCGAGTTCTACACCTACGTGCTCGGCCCGCTGGTGGACGATTTCCACCTCGCCGACCGGCTCCCCGACGCCTTCGACGGCCGGCTGGCCGTGCGGGTCGCGTGGGGCATGGTCAAGGCCGTACCGATGCGCGTCCTGGCGCTGGCGCTGTCGCCGCTGTACCTGGTCCCGGAGCGGTTCCTGCCGGCGTCGGTACGACGGCTGCTGCGCCCCGGACGCAGCCGCGCCAGCGTCGGGGCCGGCACCGAGGTGCGGACCGCGGTGGTCGACAACAGCGAGTTCCAGCTGGGCCGTTACGCGACCGAGGCGGTCGACTGCGGTGCGCTGACCAGCGTCCGGGAGATGGCCACCAGCACCACCTACCACCACTTCTTCCAGAAGACCGACGCCGTCAAGTACATGCAGATCGTGCAGCGCCGCACGCTCCAGAACATCCGGGCGTTCCTCGCGGAGCACAACATCGACCTCGCCGAGCACGACCGCGCGCAGACCAACATCCTGATGGGGGACCGGAATCAGGTGATCGCGGGGGACAACAATCACGGCTTCGGCTACAACTACCACGAATCCGGCGGCGGTTCGTCCGGTTCATCCGGTCCGGCCGGTCCGGCCGGCGACTGAGGGGGCGGGGACCATGAGCGGGAACTTCACGTTCGGCGACAACAACCAGGTCGTCACCGGCGACGGCAACCAGCGGTTCGGCTACGACTTCCATGAAGCACCGGCGGCCTCCGCCGTCGAGAAGCGGGAGCAGCCGTCGGAGCCGGGGACACCCACGTTCCCCTCCGACGACGTCCGCGCCCGCAGCGTCTTCGTCGTGCACGGCCGCGACGAGGAGGTGCGCTCGGCGATGTTCGGGCTGCTGCGCCGCCTGGACCTGCGGCCCCTGGAGTGGGAGGAGTTGGTGCGCGCCACCGGCAAGGCGTCGCCCTTCCTCGGCGAGGTCGTCGCGCACGCGCCGTCCCAGGCGCAGGCCGCGCTGGTGCTGCTCACGCCGGACGACATCGCCAAGCTGCACCCGCAGTTGCTGGGCGACCGCGAACATGACGACGAGACCCGGCTCACCGGACAGCCGCGGCAGAACGTGCTGATCGAGCTGGGCATGGTGCTGATGGCCTACCCCGAGCGGACCGTGATCGTCGAGGTCGGCCGGCTGCGGCAGCCCGCCGACACGGCCGGGCGCAACGTCATCCGCTTCGACGGGTCGGAGGAGTCCCTCAGGAAGATCGTCGCGCGGCTGAAGGTGGCCGAGTGCCGGCTGGACGACGCCCGGCCGGACTGGCTCGACACCTCGCCCTTCGCGAACCTGTCGGCCTATCGGCGGCTCGCCTGACCTCACGGTGCGGCGGGCCCCGACGCGAGGGTGTTCAGGAAGGCGCCCAGTTCCCGCATGTCGATCCGCTCCAGGTCCGACGGCCGTACCAGCACCCGCAGTTCGCGGCAGACGGCGCCTTCCCGGGAGCGGGCGACGAAGGACATCAGCAGCAGCCGCAGCAGGCTGTCCAGGTCGAGATGGCCGAGCCGGGCGAGCCCCGAGCCCACCAACGGCATGGCCACGCACTCCAGTTGGGCGTGGTCGCGCAGCGCCTCCCACAGCCGGGTCAGCCCGGCCGAGAGGTCCTCGACGCTGGAGGCGGCCACGTAGTCGTTGCCGATCCGGCTGTAGGCGACGGCGAACACGAGCCGGGGCCGGGCGCCGAGCACCGCGACCGTGCCGATCGGGTACCGGTCCAGTTTGCCGAGCGGTTTGCGGGCCCGTTCCTCGCGCGCGACCGGGGTGAAGGGGGCGAGCGCCGCGTCCAGTTCGGCGTCCAGCCGCCGTACGTCGCCGTCGTAGCGCCGGGCCAGCAGCTGGGCCTGCACGCTGTCGCCGTTGATGACGACGGACGCTTCCGGCTCGGTGTCGAAGGTGTCGCAGAACCCGACGACGAGGTGCGCGCTCTGGTCGAAGACGTCGCCCGCCTCGACCACCACCGTCATGTCCGGCCGCCGGAACTCCTGCCGCACCCGCTGCACCGGCCGGGCCGCGCGGAGCCCCCACACCAGGCAGGCGCCCACCGACACCAGGCTGACGAGTCCGGCGTCGGGCAGGCCGCCGGGGAAGAGCTGGCCGGTGAACTGGAGCAGCGCGGACATCCCGCCGAACGCGACGGCCGTGTTCCGCACGAAGAGCTGCCGGGCGCGGCGGGTCCCGTGCCGCCGCGACGGCCGCCGTATCAGCCGGCGTATCAGCCGGGCCGGCCGTCGTATCGGCCGTCGTGGCAGCCGTGTCGCACCCGGTCCACCGGGAACACCCGGACACATCGTTCCTCCAAGGCATCGTGATAATCTGCCCGTCACTTGAGAGTTACGCAGAGTGGCGCACAGATGCGGCGGGGGCGACGCGAGTGGCCGATGCACGAACGCACATCCAAGTGAAGGTCCTGGGCCCGGTCCGGCTCGAAGTGGACGGCGTCGCGGTGCGGCTGACACCGCTGACCACCCGGCTGCTGGTCCGCCTGGTGGCCGCCGAGGGCGAGGCCGTTCCGGTACGGCAACTGCGGCGTGACGTCTGGGGGTTGGCCGACGAGCCGCGCCATCTGGCCCAGCGCAACCGCAACGAGGTGCAGAAACGCGTGCTGGAGCTGCGCCGCGCCCTCGACCCCCGGCAGGACGGCACCGGCGCCCGCGTCCTGCGCACCGAGCAGCAAGTCACCCTGCACGGCACGGAGTCGGCCTACCGCCTGGTCCTGCGGCCCGGGGAGCTGGACAGCGCGCGGTTCACCGACCTCGTCCGCGGCGCCCTGCTCGACCCGCCCGCCACCGCCGCGCACCGGCTCGACGAGGCGCTGTCCCTGCTCTACGGCCGCCCGCTGGCCGAGGTCGACGGCGAGGCTTTCGCGGAGCCCTTCATCCGCCGCCTCACCGCCCTGCGGGACGCCGCCCGCCGTGAACTCGTGCGTGTCCAGGCCGACTTGGGCCGCCCCGAACTCGCCCTGCCGGTCGCCGAGTCGATCGTCCGCGACCACCCCGACGACGCTGAGGCCGCGCACACCCTGGACGCCCTGCGGGCCACGCTGCGCGCCCGGCACGGCGCCGAACTCATGCGCCACCGGGTGCCGTTGCCGGGTCAGCGGGCCGATGTCGTCCTGGTCCGGGGCGACTTGTTCGAGCAGACGGACGCCAACCTGGTCGTCGGTTTCACGGACACCTTCGACACCGAGTCCGACCAGTCGATCGTCATCAGCGGCGAGAGCGTGCAGAGTCAGCTCGTGGACCGCCTGTTCGCCGGGGAACGCCGGCTGCTGGACGAGAAGCTCAGGTCCGGGCTGCGTACGGTGCGGGCCGTCGCGACCGAGAGCGTGCGGGCCAAACCCCGGGGGCGGCGCGTGCGTTACCCGCTCGGCACCACCGTCGTCGTCCCCGTGGACGGCGGACGCCGGGTGTTCGCGACCGCCTACTCGCGGCTCGGCAACGACCTGGTGGCCCACTCCGGGCATGACGACCTGCGCGTCAGCCTGGAGAGCCTGTGGGCGTCGGTCGCGGTGCACGGGCTGTTCAAACCGGTCGCCGTTCCGCTCATCGGGTCGGGGCTCGCGCGGGTCACCGATCTCGACCGGGGGCAGCTCGTGGGGCTGATCGTCGACTCGTTCATCGAGGCTTGTCGCCGCTATCCCGCGCTCACACCCGAACTCCGCGTCGTGGTACGGCCGGAGGACCTGGCGAGAACCGACCTGTCGCCGGTCGAGAGACGGTTCCAGGAGTTGGTGCCCGACCTGGAGCGGGGCCCGGACCCGAGGTGAGGCCGGGCGGTGGGTGGTGGTTCCCGCCCCCCGGTCCGGTGGGTTCCTCCGCATCTCTGGGCTCCCCGTCTGCGGCGCCGTCCCACCGGTCACGCGGTCCGCCACCGCCGCCCGGCCTCACCGGACTCCACTGCACCGCGCCCGCCGCTTCCGCGGGCACCCGCTCTCCGCTTCCGAACCGATTCCGAGTCACGAGGACTTCGTGGGGGCCCGTAGCTCGACGCGGTAGCCGGCGGGGAGGGTGGGGCCGGCGGTGAAGGTGCCGTCGAGGAGTTCGGCGCGTTCCCGCAGGCCGATCAGGCCGTGGTGGGCGCTGGGGAGGGGGACGGTGGGGCGGGTGGGGGCGGTGTTGGTGACGGTGACGCCGAAGTGGTGCGGGTCGTGCCAGAGGCGGATGTCGGCGCGGGCGCCCGGGGCGTGTTTGCGGACGTTCGTGAGGGCCTCCTGGACCGTCCGGTAGATCGTGCGCTGGGCGGTCGTACTGATGCCGGGAGGGAGTTCGCCGGTGAGGGTGGTCTCGATGCCGCTGCCCGCGATCAGCCGTTTGAGGTCGGCGAGGGTGGGCTGGGGGGAGAGCTCGGTCTCCTTGCCGCTGGAGGCGCGCAGCAGGGTGACCATGTGCCGGAGTTCGTCGAGGGTGTTCACGCTCAGCGTGCGGATCGCCCGGGCCCCGTCGACGGCCTGCCCGGGGTCGTGGGCGGCGACCTGGAGGGCCGCCGCCTGCACGGCGATCAGGCTGACCTGGTGCGAGACGACGTCGTGCATCTCGCGGGCAAGCTGGGCGCGTTCCCGGGCGAGGACGTTCTGCGCGTACAGCGCGCGCTCGTGCTCGCGGACCTCCTCGATCTCGACGAGCTGCCGGCGCAGGTCGCGCCGGGCCTGGACGAGCTGGCCGACGAGGACCGGGGCGAAGGACGTGGCCAGCGTGTAGACGGACTGGACGAGCGTCCAGGTCCGGTCGCCGGAGAACGACTCGGACAGGGGCCACACGAGGGTGCCCGCCGCCGCGCTCAGCAGGGCGCAGCCGACCAGCAGCGGACGGTTCCGGGTGCGCGTGGCCAGCGTGTACAGGGCGGCGAGCGGCGCGACCGCCACGTCCAGGAACAGGGTCATGGGCAGGGTCAGCACGACGACGGCCAGCGGGGCGTACCGGCGCAGCAGCAGCCCCGTACAGCCCAGGGCGACGCACGCCCACATGAACGGCGTCGCCGCCTCGTCGTGCAGGTTGCCCCACGCGTCGAGCGCGGCGAGCGCGGCCAGGCCCGCGTCGACGGCGGGACGCGGCACGCGCCGCCACAGCGCCCGGCCCGTGTTCATCGCCGACCGCTCCCCGCCGGCACCCGCATGTCGTCCACCGCCACGTCTCCTCCCGTCGGTCTCTTCCGCTGCCGACGGTACGTCCGGTACGTCACCCGGTGACCGGGTCCGCCGGGAAGGGTGGCCACCCGGCGGGGGAGGTCCAGCCGGTCGGGGGGGCTCACGTACCGTGGGCTCGCCCGAGCCCGAGCCCGAGTCCGAGCCCGAGTCCCCGCCCGAGTCCGTGGGGCGCACCGTCGTCCGTACCGCCCGAGGAACAGCCAGCCATGTCCCGTCCGTCTCTGCGTCAGTCCGTCCGCGCTCTGGCCCGGCCCCATGTGCTGTTCGGGGGTGTGTACGGGGCGGTGCTGGCCAGCTCCATGGTGGCCGCGCTGACGGGGGAGGGTGAGACGGCGCCCGGCGAGCGGCTCAGCAGCGCCCAGTGGCTCCTGATCACGGCCGTCGCGTCGGCCGTCGCGCACGGGTACGCGCATCTGATCGCCCTGCGCGGCGACCAGACCCACCACGGGGTGCGCGCGGCGGTGCGGCTGCTGGTGTCCGAGTGGCCGCTGGTGATGGCGACGGGGCCGACGGTCGTCCTGCTGCTCGGCGCGGGCTGGGGGTGGTGGCCCTCGGCGGGGGTCGAGTACGTGGCCTTCGCCGTGAACGTGGCGCTGCTGTTCGCGTGGGGTCTGCTCGCGGCCCGCGCCGCCGGGCGTACCTGGCGGTCGGCCTGGCTGATCGGGGTGGCGGACGCGCTGCTGGGGCTTGCGGTCGTGGCGGCCAACGCCGTCATCAAGTAGGCGTCACCTCGCGGCGAGCCGGCCGCCGATCCACTCCAGGGTGGGGGCGATCTCCCGTTTCCAGGTGGTGAAGTTGTGGCCGCCGCTGTCGAGGACGATGGACGAGACGCGGGCGGGCGCCCGGACCTTGCTGATGAACGCCATGGTGTCCTTGAGGTTGCGCTCGCCGGTCTTCGAGCTGCTGACCAGGAAGGACGAGGCGCGGGCGGGCACGTGGTCCAGGCTCCACAGCAGGTCGGCGCGGTTCTTCAGGTTCCGGTCGCCGTGGAAGAGGTCGCCCGTGGTGAGGTCGTGGGGGGCCTTGTAGTGCGGGGAGAGGCCCGCGCTCGCCGCGAACCGGTCCGGGTGGTGCAGGCCCAGTTTCAGCGCGCAGTAGCCGCCGGTCGAGTTCCCGATGACGCCCCAGTTGCGGGCGTGTCCGCCGACGCGGTAGGCGCCCGATATCGCCCGGGGCAGGTCCTGCGCGAGGAACGTCTCGGTCTGCGGGCCGCCGGGGACGTCCGCGCACTCGGTGTCGCGGGGCGGTGCGACGGTCGGGCGCAGCATCACCAGGATCATCGGCTGCATCTTCCCGCGCGCCGCGAGCCGGTGGGCCGTCGAGGGGTACTTCAGCCCCTTGATCAGGGACATGGCGTTGCCGGGGTAGCCGGTGAGGACGACGGACGCGGGGAACGTCCGTTTCGCGTGCTCCGGCCGGAAGTACTCCGGCGGGAGGTAGACGTACGCGGGGGCGTTGATCCTGGACCGCGCGCCCCGTACGACGACCTTCTGGATCTGCCCGCCCGCCGAGGGCTGTCTGCTCACCACGGTGAGCTGCCCCGTGCCGGACGAGTGGTTCACGACCGTGCCGTCCGCCTGCTCCAGGCCGAGGAGGTCGGCCCAGGACGCGTAGAACATGAAGGCGTTGTTCGCGACGAGGCCGACCGAGGCGAAGACCATGGTCTGGGTCGCCAGCAGCAGCCCGGTACGGCCCAGGAGCGCGCGCCAGGTACGCCGGGCGAGGCGTGGCCAGAGCACGATCGTGAGCACGAACAGCGTCACCGCCGCGAGCACGGCGAGCGTCAGGACAGCGGTACTGGTGAGACCCATGGGGAGGAACTTTCTCGGGTGTGTGCGGGGAGTCAGGAGGCGGCGCGCGACCGCCTGCGGAAGAGGGCGGGCAGACCCGGCGTCGTCACGAAGCCCTCCGCCCGGCCGCAGGCCAGCGCGATCCGCAGCAGTTCGCCGCTCTTCTGGAAGAGGATGTAGCGGGGCTCCCAGACCGGCCGGTACTTGGCGTTGGCCCGGTACAGCGACTCGATCTGCCACCAGCGGGAGAAGAACCCGAGGACGGCGCGCCACAGCCGCAGCACGGGCCCGGCGCCGAGCCGGTCCCCGCGCTCGAAGACCGACCGGAACATCGCGAAGTTCAGCGAGACCCGGGCGAGGCCCACCTCGTCGGCCCGCCGCAGGAGTCCGATGACCATGAACTCCATGAGCCCGTTGTCGCCCGCCCGGTCCCGGCGCATCAGGTCGAGGGAGAGCCCCTCGCGGCCCCAGGGGACGAAGCTGAGCAGCGCGCGCAGTTCGCCGTCCGCGTCGTGGCACTCGACCATCACGCAGCGCCCGTCGTCCGGCGCGCCGAGCCTGCCCAGCGCCATCGAGAAGCCGCGCTCGGTCGCCCCGTCGCGCCAGCGGTCCGCGTCGGCCACCAGGCGGGCCATCTCCGGCTCGGGGATGTCCTCGTGGCGGCGGACACGCACGGTGTATCCGGCGCGCTCGACCCGGTTGTACGCCTGCCGGACCCCGCGCATCGCGCGCCCCTCCAGGGTGAAGTCCGCGACCTCGACGACGGCCTCGTCGCCCAGTTCGAGGGCGCTGAGACCGTGCCGCGCGTAGATCACGCCCGCTTCCTCGGAGGCCCCCATGACGGCCGGGACCCACGCGTGTTCCCGGGCCTCGGCCAGCCAGGCGTCGATCGCGCCCGGCCACGCCTCGGGGTCTCCGACGGGGTCGCCGGAGGCGAGGGAGACACCGCCGACGACGCGGTAGGTCACCGCCGCTTTCCCGCTCGGGGAGAAGACGGCCGCCTTGTCGTGGCGCAGCGCGAAGTAGCCCAGGGAGTCGCGCTCGCCGTGCCGGTCCAGGAGGGCGCGCAGCCGGTTCTCGTCGTCCTCGGTGAGCACCACCCGGCCCCGGGGGCTGCGGAACGCCACGTACAGGACGCTCAGGAACAGCAGGGCCGCCGTCACGTTGAGGGTGCCGTCGACCCAGCCGGGGACCTCGATGAGGCGGGACGCCTTCTCGGTGGGGTCCAGGGTGACGAAGCGGGCCAGGACGTAGCCGAGCCGGTCGGTCAGGCTCGCTCCCGTGGCGGTGCCGGTCGCCTGCACCAGCGCCAGGCCCAGCGCGCTGCTCAGGACCAGGCCGCCCGCCAGGGTCGCGAGCGCCGTCCGGGGGTTGGAGCGGTCGCCCTTCGACGTGAACTCCCGGCGCCCCGCGAGCAGGGCCAGCAGGAACAGGGCGGTGAGCGCGGCGGAGGCCCAGTTCATCCAGTGGTGGCCGAAGTCGACGTCCTCGTCGGGCACGAACAGGAAGAGGGCCATGCCCGTCAGGGTCAGCGCGGTGAGGACCGTGTTGACGATCCACGCCGCACGCTTGCGCCTGCGCATCGCCACGGCCAGCCACAGCGCGAGGATCGCCGACACCAGGCCGGCGGTCAGCAGGTACGGGGTGAAGTACTCGCCCTCGTTGTGCCGCCGCACCCCGTCGTGCAGGGGGACGGAGAGCACCGCCAGGACGTTGAGCAGGGCCATGGCGCGCAGGTACCAGACGCTCGCCGCTGCCGCCGCTCGGCGGTATCGGGGCGGTTCTACGGCTGTGGTGGACGGGGTGGGCTTCGCGGCGGTCGTGGGCGGGGTGGTGGTCTGTGCGGCTGTCGTGGGCGGGGTGGTCTGTGCGGTCACGTCTACGACATTCGCGAAAGTCCGGAGCAATTGGCATCCGGCAACCGGGGGCACGTACCCCGCCGGGTGGCGGGTCGCGCCGGGCGGCGGATGCCGCGCCCGCCGTGTGGCGGGGGGTGACCGGCCACCCGTCGGATACCGGCGGCCCGGGGCGTCGGCGAGGTTGGAGACACGCCGGGAACACCGGCCGGACACACCCCGACCAGCAAGGAGAACGTCATGAGTGTTTCGCTGTCCAAGGGCGGCAACGTCTCGCTGAGCAAGGAGGCGCCGGGTCTGACGGCCGTACGGGTCGCCCTCGGCTGGGACGTCCGCACCACCACGGGCGCCGACTACGACCTCGACGCGAGCGCGCTGCTGTGCGGCGAGAACGGCAGGGTCCTCTCCAACGCGCACTTCGTCTTCTACAACAACCTCAAGAGCCCGGACGGCTCCGTCGAGCACACCGGCGACAACCTGACCGGTGAGGGCGACGGCGACGACGAGGTCATCGACGTGAACCTCGCCGCCGTCCCCGCCGAGGTCGCGAAGATCGTCTTCCCCGTCTCCATCCACGACGCCGCCGCCCGCGCGCAGAGCTTCGGGCAGGTGCGCCACGCCTACATCCGGGTCGTGAACCAGGCGGGCGGGGCCGAGATCGCCCGCTACGACCTCAGCGAGGACGCCGCGTCCGAGACCGCGATGGTCTTCGGCGAGCTGTACCGGCACGGCGCGGAGTGGAAGTTCCGCGCCGTCGGCCAGGGCTACGCGTCCGGGCTGGGCGGGATCGCCCAGGACTTCGGCGTCGACGTCTGAAACCCCCGTCCCTCTCACTTGACCGACTTCGGGAGCTCCCCATGTCCATCACCCTCACCAAAGGCCAGACCATCAGCCTGGCCAAGTCCGACACGACCCCCCTCACCTGCGTACGCATGGGCCTGGGCTGGCAGGCGCGGGCCCGCAAGGGGTTCTTCGGGAAACTGATGGGTCCCGCCGAGATCGACCTCGACGCGTCCGCCGTCCTCTACTCGGGCCGGACCGTCGTGGAGGTCGTCTTCTTCCAGCACCTCGTCTCCACCTTCGGCGCGGTCAAGCACTCCGGCGACAACCGCACGGGCGGGGAGGGGGCCGGGGACGACGAGGCCATCACCGTCGACTTCACGCGGCTGCTGTCCGAGGTGGACCAGATCGTCTTCACCGTCAACTCCTTCACCGGGGTGACCTTCGACGAGGTGGAGGACGCGTACTGCCGCCTTGTCGACGAGAACACCGGCGCGGAACTCGCCCGCTACACCCTCTCCGGCGGGGGCTCCCACACCGCGCAGATCATGGCCAAGGTCTCCCGCACGGACGCCGGCTGGCAGCTGGCCGCCCTCGGCGAACCCGCCTCGGGGGCGACCTTCCAGGACCTCCTGCCCGCCATCGACCGGCATTTGTGACGCAACCGCGCGCACGGTTGGATCGAACGGGGGGTGCGGGGTCGTCGGGCCGGGGCTACCGGCGGTACGCGCCGAACTCGCACCACACCACCTTCCCCGGGTTCCTCCTCTCCGCGCCCCACTTGTCCGCCAGCGCCGCGACGAGCAGCAGGCCCCTGCCGCCGTCCTCCCTCGGCACGGGGACGACCGGCAGCGTGCCGTCCCCGCTGTCGTGCACCTCCACCCTGACGCCGGCGTCTCCGTGCGGGCGCAGGCGCAGGAGGAAGAAGCGGCCCCGGGGGACGCCGTACAGGAGCGCGTTCGTGGTGAGTTCGCTGACGCACAGGAGGACGTCGTCGGGGGGGCCCTCGTGTTCCAGGTGGTCAGCGTGGTGCGGGTGAAGTCGCGGGCGGCGGGGACGGAGCGGCGGGCGCGGGGGTAGAGGCGCTCGCGGGTGGTGGGGAGGTGGGTTTCCACGTTCATGGGACGAGGGTTGCGGGTGGTGGACATCATGTGGCAGTGGCCCGGCTGGTACATCGAGTTTGTACCAGCGCGCGCCAGTGAGAAATGGCGTGTGGATGGGGAGTTGGGCGGCATGGGAGCGAAGAAGCCCCGGCGTAATGCCACGGCACACAAGATGGTTGGCGCGGCGTTGGCCGCGCTCCGGATGAAGTCCGGGTACACGCAGGCGGAGTTGGCGCAGGCGTTCGGGATCAGTCTGGGCAGCCTTACGTCGTATGAGCAAGGGAGGAGGCCGCTTCCGCTGGATACGGCGGAACAACTCGACGACTTTCTGGAGACGGGCGGGGTACTGGGGCGGTTGGTGAAGCATCTGCCCGAGGTGGATCTGATCGCGCTGTGGGCGGACGAGTTCCTCAGGGAGCTGACCAGGGCCCTCTTCATCTCGTGGTTCGAGGTGCATGTGATCCCCGGGTTGCTTCAGACGGACCGGTACGCCCACGCGATATTTCGGTGCCGTCTACCGGCGTTCAGCGAGGAGAAGTTCGCCGAGGCGGTGGCGGATCGCGCCGAGCGACGGGGAATCCTGCACCGGGACGAGCCGCCGATCTCGACCTTCGTGATCTGGGAACCCGCGCTGCGGATGCCGGTCGGGGGACGAGAGGTCTGGCTGGAGCAGCTTCGGTACATCCGTGAGTGCTGCGACCTGACCAACTGCACGATTCAGATCCTGCCGTTGGACCGGCCGGGCCATGCGGGTCTCGATGGACCGTTCGTCCTGCTGGAGACCCCCGACAACGACCGGCTCGCCTACATGGACAGCCAGAAGGGCAACCAACTGATCGCAGATCTGAAAGACATTGCAGTGCTCACCCAGAGGTATGGGATGCTGCGTTCACAGGCCCTCAGCCCCGACGAGACGAGGGCAGAGCTGGACCAAATGCTGGGAGAGCAAGGGCTATGAGCAACACGGCACTTCGGTGGGTCAAGTCGAGCTACAGCAATCCTGACGGTGCCGCCTGCGTCGAGGTTGCCGCCGCCACCTCCGCGATCCACATCCGCGACTCCAAGACCCCCGAAGCGCCGTACCTCACCGTCGAACCCGCCACCTGGACCGCGTTCCTCCAGAGCGCGGCCGGCTGACGGACTTTCGTCTACAGCTTCACCGAGACGTTCCCCACGGTGGCGGTTATGGTCAGCTCGCCGCCGATCGCGTGCAGGTAGGCAGCCATGGTCGAGGTGTCCAGGCTGGCGATGCCCCGCTCGATCTGGCTGACTCTCCCCTGGGTGACTCCCATGGCCGCCGCGACCTGAACCTGCGTGTACCCCTGGGCTTTACGGAGTGTGGCCAGCTCGTGTCCCCGCTCCGCGTCTGCCATCTCCGCCTTGATGGCGTCGATGCGCTCGCGCTTCTCAGGGGTGATGTCAGCCGTCAGGTCGGCCATAGTGCCGAGTTTCATTTGCTCTGCCCCTTCTTCTCGTGCTCCAGTGCTTCAAGATAGGCCGTGTACTTGTCGTCCGCTTCTTTGATCGCTTTCGGGTACCAGGCTGCCCACTGCCGTCCGGTTGCCTTGTTGCCCGCCACCAGGAAGACGGCCCGGCGTTCAGGGTCGAAGACGAACAGCATCCGGATGCTGACGGTCCCGCCACTGCGAGGGCGTAGTTCTCGCATGTTCCGGTAGCGGCTTCTTTCGATCGCGCCGACTGTCGGACGGCGAAGCGCGGGGCCAATCTCCTGGAGCCGCTCCAAGGCTGCTATGACATGGAGGTGGCTGTCCGGGTCTTCCTTGGCCAGCGTCTTGATCCAGTCCAGCACGTCTTCGAAGAACCGCAGCTCGTAAGGTTCGGGCACTCAGGAATATTAGCATGGGCTAATATGTGGGGCAAGGTTGTGAGTACAACGTGCCTTCACGCCTCAGGACTACGGCCGCTGACCGGGCCCTCGGTTTCCCGCCCTCACCCCGTACAAGCCCCGTCCCTCCCCGCCGCACCTCCCTTGGCGCCCCGACCGCCCCCCGTGTGAGTGATGACTCCCGGTGTCCACAACCGCTTTCCTGGAACCCGGCGTGCTCCTCCCCCACTCACAGAGCGAGTGATCGCATGTCCCCCACCCCCGCCTCGGTGATCCGAGGTGTCGGCGCCTGCCTGCCCGAACTCACCGTGACGAACGATGACTTGGTCGGCTCAGGGCTGGACACCTCGGACGACTGGATCAGGACCCGTACGGGTATCGCGACGAGACGCAGGGTCACCCCGGGCACGAGTACGGGTGACCTGGCGACCAGCGCGGCGCGCGAGGCGCTCGCCGGGCTCCCCCCGCCTCAGCTCCTCGTCCTCGCGACCACCACCCCGGACCACCCCTGCCCGGCCACCGCCCCGGAGGTGGCGAGCCGGCTCGGCCTGGGCACGGTCCCCGCCTTCGACCTCGCGGCGGTCTGCTCCGGCTTCGTGTACGCCCTGGCCGCGGCCGACGCCTGGATCCGCGCCGGCATGGCCACATCCGCGCTGGTCGTCGGCGCGGAGACGTACTCCACGATCGTCGACCCCGCCGACCGCAACACGGCGATCCTGTTCGGCGACGGCGCCGGGGCGGTCGTCCTGGGCCTCGGCACCCGCGACGAACCCGGCGCGATCCTCGCCACCGACCTCGGCAGCGACGGCACGGGCGCGGACCACGTGATGATCGAGGCGGGCGGATCGCGTTGGCCGGACCCGGCGCGGCTGGACGGCACGGCCGCGCACACGCTGCGGATGAAGGGCCGCGAGGTGTACGGCCAGGCGGTCCGCCGTATGACGGCCTCGGCGCGGCGGACGCTGGCCCAACTCGACTGGCCGGCCAGCACCGTTGGCGCGTTCGTCGGCCATCAGGCCAACCAGCGCATCCTGGACGCCGTCGCCGACCGCCTCGGCATCGGCGCCGAGCACCGCCACGGCAACATCCGCGACGTCGGCAACACGGCCGCCGCCTCGATCCCCCTGGTCCTCGCGGACGTCGTCCGGCGCCGCGCCGTACCGCCCGGGACCCGCACTCTCCTCACCGCGTTCGGCGGCGGCCTCACCTGGGGCTCCGCCGCGCTGACCTGGCCCGATCCGAAGAAGGAGCCCGCCATGACGACCACCGAACCCACGGTTTCCCCCGTGTACGACCACCTCGTGCACCTCCTGACGACGAAGTTCGAGGCCGACTCCCCCGCGCCCGACGCCACGTTCACCGATCTCGGCCTCGACTCCCTCGCCGTCGTCGAGCTCTTCGTCACCCTCTCCGACCACTGGTCGATCGCCCTGCCGGACACGGAGGCGGACCCCGGGCTGACGGTCGCGGCGACGGCCGCGCTGGTGGAGAAGGCGCGCGATGAACGGAACTGAGGTCGCTGTGACCGGGATCGGGCTGGTGACGCCGGGGGGTACGAGCCGTGGGGCGACGTGGCGCACGGTGCTGGAAGGGCGGCCGACCGCCACGCGGGTGCCACAACTCAAGGGCCTCAACGCCGAGTTCGCGTGCACGATCCCCGATCCGCCCGCGCTGAAGCAGAGTTGGCAGTACGACCGCCACACCCGGTTCGCTCTCGCCGCCGCCGACGAGGCGCTCGCCGACGCGGGACTCGACCCCGGGGACTGGGACGGGGAGCGGGTCGCCGTGGTCGTCGGTACGGCCTTCGGCGGCACCGAGTCCCAACTCGCCCAGCACAAACGCCTGTTGTCCGGCGCCCAGCTCTCCCCGTACCTCGTCCCGATGTTCCTGCCCAACATGGCGGCGGCCCAGGTCGCCCTCCGGGTCGGGGCGCGCGGCCCGGTCTCCGGGGTCTCCACGGCCTGCGCTTCGGGGGCGACGGCGATCGGTACGGCGATGGGGTTGCTGCGGGACGGCGTCTGCGACATCGCCCTCGCCGGGGGCGCCGACGCCGCCGTCCACCCCCTGTGGATCGCCGGGTTCGACAGCATGGGCGCGTTGTCGCGGCGCGGGCGGTCACGGCCCTTCGACGCGGCGCGGGACGGGTTCGTGATGGGGGAGGGGGCCGGGATTCTCGTACTGGAGCGGGGAGTCGACGCCCGGCGGCGGGGGCGGCGGGCGTACGCGGTCCTCGCCGGGTACGGGGCGAGTGGCGACGCGCATCATGCCGTGGCGCCGGACCCGACGGGGAGAGGCGCCGAGCGGGCGGTGCGCGGGGCGTTGGCGGCGGCCTGCGCGGGCGCCTCCGACGTGGACCACGTCAACTCCCATGGCACATCCACCCCGTTGAACGACAAGGCGGAGGCCGCGCTGATCGCCCGCTGCTTTCCGCACGGCCCGTCCGTGACCTCCGCGAAGGGCGCGCTGGGCCATCTCCTGGGCGCGGCGGGGGCGGTGGAGGCGGCACTCACGGCACTGACCCTGTCGTACGGCCAAGTCCCGCCGATCGCCGGGCTGTCGACGCCCGACGCGGCCGGCCTCGACCTCGTCACCACCGCCCGCACCGCCGCCCCGGCGGTCGCCGTCAGCCACTCCTTCGGTTTCGGGGGGCACAACACGGCGCTGGTTCTGCGCAGTTGGGAACACTGATGTCCACGGCACGCGCCGGATACTGGAGTTGGCGCGTGCGGTGGACGCCGTCGGCTTCAACTGCCTGAGTGCGGCGTACGTCGCGGGGGCGGCGACCGGCGCGATCGGGTCCGTACGGGTGCTGCGGCCGTCGGTGGTCGTGAGGCACAGCGAAACCCTGGCGTACCCCGGCCCGTTCGTGGTCCGGCCCGCCCCTATCCCCGCGTGAACCCGCTGCTGCGCTCGACCTTGGCGATATGCAGCGAGTAGCTCTCGTACCACTGCTCCCGGCCCCGCTTCTGCGCGGCCCGATGCTCCTCGTTCGCCGCCCACTCGCCGAGGGCCTCCCCGTCCCGGAAATACCCCACGGTGATCCCGAGCCCGCCCGGCGTCTGCGCGTGGTCCATCCCCAGATAGCCGGGGATGCCCTTCACCAACTCCTCCATCCTGGCGCTGGTTTCGGCGTAACCCTCCTGGTCCTGGGCTCGGATGGTGGTGAACACGGAGACGTAGTACGGGGGTTCGAAGGGAGGGACAGGTGCTTCGGGGTGGTCGCTCATGGCGCCACGGTAGGGCGGGACGGGCCCGGCGATCCACCACTTTCGAGCGGGACGCGTTTCCGCCGGGGTCACGCCACGGGGTACGCCCTCGATACTGGCCCCCATGACCTCCACCTCCGACGACCCCCCGTTCTCCCGGATCAAGGTCCGCGTCGGCGCACTCGTCTTCTGCGGCGACAAGGTCGCCCTGATCCGCCGCGACCGCCCCGACTCCGTCCACTACACGCCGCCCGGCGGGAACGTGGAGGCCGGCGAGGACTTCCGCGAGGCGCTGCGCCGGGAACTGGCCGAGGAACTCGCGCTGGACGTCGACGAGGCGGAGAGCGGCGGCCTCGTCTGGGTGATCGACCAGCGGGTGAGCCGCCCCGGGCCGACGCCGCCGCGCAAGCTGCACCTGATCTACCGGCTCCACATCACGGCGGAGACACAAAGAGGGCTGGCTGAGCGGGAGTTGGATGAGCTGCCCGACGGCACGTACGAGACCGGTGTCGTCGAGTGGGTCGACTACCGTACGACCGCCGACCTGCCGATCTTCCCGCCCATCGGCCCTGCGCTGACTGCCCTGCCGGACCCCCGCGCGGTCGTCGGTGACGCGGGGTTGGAGGCGGTGACGGACGAGAACTACACGTGGGTGGTGTGAGAGACCGCCGAGAAGGAACAGAGCGAAGCCGGTGTCCGGCTGTCAAGGGTTCGTAGACTGCCGCCATGGCATGCCGGATCAGTGAACTCGTCATCGACTGCGCCGACCCCGAGCGGCTCGCCGCCTTCTGGGGGGACGTCCTCGGGTACGTCGAGGTGGGGCGCGAGGAGGACGGGAGCATCGAGATCGGGCCGCCCGGGGTGGGGTTCGGGGGGCCGCAGCCGACCGTCGTACTCAGTCCGAGCGGGGACGCCCGGCCCGTGAAACTCCGTCTTCATATCGACGTGAGTCCCACGGACCGGGATCAAGAGGCCGAACTGGAGCGGCTGCTGGCGCTCGGGGCGCGGCACGCGGAGATCGGGCAGACCGGGGAGGAGAACTGGTATCCGCTGGTCGATCCCGAGGGGAACGAGTTCTGCCTGCTGCGGCGGCGGGTGCCGGTGGTCTAGCGGGCGGGGCCCGCGTCACGGGTTCTCGTGGTACCAGACCTGGTAGTTGCCGCCGTTGCAGCCCAGCGTATAGATCTGGCCCTGGTAGTTCGCGTCCAGGCAGCGGCCCGTGGCCTTGTTGACGATGCGGTAGGCGCGGACGTTGCGCTGCTCCCAGTCGCTCCAGCGGGTGCCGAGCTCGTCGACGCGCCAGCGCTGGTAGTCGCCGCCGTTGCAGCCGAGGCCGTAGACGCTGCCGGCGGCGTTGCTGTCGAGGCACTTCCAGACGGCGTCGTTCTGGACGATCTCGTAGTAGCCGCCCTCCTTCAGGTTGAAGGCGAAGTTGTGCGGGGGGGATGGAGATCCGGTCCTGGGTCTCCGCCGAGCCGTCGTGCAGGAACACCCACTGGCCGGTCTGGAAGTTCTCCAGCTCGTGCCAGCCCGAAGGGGCGGCGGACGCCGGGGTGTTGGAGAGGGCGAGCGCGGTGGCGCCCAGGGCGGTGAGGAAGGCTGTGCGCCAGGTGCGGGGCGTCATGGGGTGGCTCCTGTGCTCGAAGGGTGGTGTGAAGAGGGGAGGGGTGCTCATTCGCCGCCCGAGAAACACCAGTAGTCCGCCGTGCGCGACGTCGCGATGATCGTGGTCGAGTTCGGGATGCTGTAGAGCCAGTTCCCGGTCTGGCGGTTCTTCGCGAGGATGTACTGGCCCGAGGTCTGGTAGTCCCAGTTCTGGTAGTTGCCGCCGTTGCACTCCAGCCAGTACACGTTTCCGTTGGCGTTGCTGTCGAGGCACTGGTTCGCGTACGCCCGCTTGATCTGGGAGCCGACGCGGGCCCACAGCTGGGTGAGGTCACCGGAGCGGCAGGCCTGGCCGGAGACGGAGCCGTTGGGCGCCGCGGTGATGCAGTAGCCGGTGGTGGAGCTGCGGATCCAGGTGTTGCCCGCGGCACTCGCGGTGGGGGCGAACAGGGCCGCGTTGCCGATGGACAGAACAATCGCCGCACCCGCGACCAGGGACGTCCTCGTGAATGTCATGGACGGTGATCGTGCCAGCGTCGGCTGCTCGCCGGGGGCCGGGCTGGCGCGCGGGGCTTAAGTACAGGGAAAGCGGACGCGAACAGGGCGTCCAGCGCGGGGAGCCGGCGAACTCCGACCCACTACCCTGAAGCCCCCGGTACGACCCCCGTCATCCTCGTGGAGAACTTGCTGAAGTTCGTCGTCTTGCCGAAGCCCAGGGAGTGGGCGATGGCGGAGACGGGCTGTTCGGTGTACTCCTTGGTCAGCGCGGTGAGGGAGAGGTCGGGGGCAGGGCGGGCGACCTGTCGGCGCCAGGGCGCGAGGAGGCTCTCCGAGCCGGGGAACGGGGGCGGGAAGGCGGGCGTGAAGCGCAGGTGCGTGCCCTTCAGCTTGCCGCGCGGGCCGAAGCGCTGGACCTGGCCGGGGCGGACCCGGAGCAGGGTGCCGGGGACGCGGTCGTACGGCACGAAGTCGACCGTGTGCTCGCCCCGGCCCCCCGCCGGGCCCTTCGATCCGCGCCCGCCCCCCTTTCCTTACGCCCCCGACTTCGCCACCGGGATCCACAGTGCCGCGTCCGCCTCCGTGCCCGCCTCCCGCAGTGCGACCCGCAGGATCTCCGGCCCCGGCCGGCTCTCGTACGGGTTCGACGGGAACCACTGGGTGAACACGTCACGCCACAGGTACTGCAACGCCAGCGGGAACTCCCCGGAGTTCTCGAAGACCGCCCAGGTCCCGGCGGGGACCGTGAGGACGTCCAGGTCTTCGGGGATCTTCCGGCCCGGGGACGTCAACACGCCGTGGTAGTAGTCGAGTTCGGTGCCCTCCGCCCGGCTCGGGTCGAGCTGGTCGCTGACGCCCACGACGCCGTGGGGCTCCTCGTCGGACAACTCCCCGATGCGGGCCATGGTCTCCGCGCCGATCCCCCGGATGAAGTCGGCGATGGCCGGGTTGACGCCCTCGTGCACGAGCGGCACCCGCGCCTTCCTGCCCACCACACGGAACTCCCCCTTCTCCACGATCCGGTATCGCATGCTGCTGCTCCCTTCGACGACGAGCCGGAAGGACAGCCGGGGCTGGGAGCACAGCGCCGCACCCGTACGCCGGGCCTCGCCCGGGCCCACGCCGTGCAGGGCACGGAACGCCCGCGCGAAGGCTTCGCCCGAGCCGTAGCCGTACGTCGTCGCGATGTCGAGGAGCGTCCGCTCGCCCGAGAGGACCTCCGCGCCGGCCAGCGTGAGCCGCCTGCGCCGGATGTACTCCGACAGGGGCATGCCCGCGAGGGCCGAGAACAGGCGGCGCAGGTGGTACTCGGAGGTCATGGCGATCCTCGCGAGGTCGGCGGCGTCGAGGTCCTGGTCGAGGCGGGCCTCGATGTGGTCCATCGCCCGGTTGAGGTGCTCCAGCATGTCCGGTGTCCTTCCTGGTGACGGGTCCACGGTAGGAAGGGGACAGGGCGCCGGACCCGACATTCCGTGCCCGGTCAGGTCAGCTCCAGCTTGGGCTCGTCGGTCCAGTTCAGGATCAGGTCCACGACCGGCGCCGACACCAGCACGATCAGCGGCGGGCTCAGCCACCACGGCATACCGGTCCAGGCCCCGACGATCCCCACGACGCCCGATACGGCACCCACGCTCAGGGCGAGGCGGCGCGTGTACGGCGGCGGCAGGAAACGGGCGTGCTTGCGGGGGCGTACGAGACGGACCGCGCCGAGGGCGAGAAGGAACCCGGCGAGGAGGGCGGCGTACGTGCCGAGCGCCGCCTGCGGCTGGGGTTCGTCGCGGGGCTCGTCCGAGGTGTGCTGGCGGACCTCGCCCTTCGCGATCCCGACGAGCCGGTCCCGCCAGGTCGTCCCGGTGAACGCGTCGCCCTCGCGCAGCTCGTCCGCGAGGGGGCCGCTGTCGCCGAAGGAGGTGCGGTACGTCCAGAGCGGCGCCTCGGTCGCCGTCGCCGTCAGCTGCCGGCCGCTTCTGAGGTGCCGCTTGACCTCGTCGACCTGCATGGGGACGTCCCGCAGGCAGTCCTCCCCCGCCCGGAGCGGGCCGTCGCACACGCCCGTCACGCGGTACGCGTCGTACTCCTCGGCCGTCGCCGGCATCCACACCGCGAACACCACCCAGGCGACGGCCGCAGGCACCCCCGCCAGCAGGACGAGGAGGGCTCCCCTCCCCCGGGCACGCCCCGCGCTGAACTCCCTCTCGACCTTGCCCCAGGCCGTTCCGGTCACCGGCATGCGTACCCGCCCTCCTCGTCCCGCCCCATCATCGGCGGCGGGGGCGGGCGGGGGTGAGGTGAGGGGTCGGCAGTGTGCGCGGGCTGCGGGCTGCCGGGGGTCGGCAGTTTTCTGCAAGGGAATGCTGCATCAAGTTGCAGCGAAAGTCATTGCGCTCCCACAGATCCCTCTGGAAATATTCACGACGTCAGCAGCCGAAGTCGGAATTCGCGGTAGGGGGGAAGCGTGGACTACTCGATACTGGTGCCCTTTCTGCCGCGCCGGACGGAACAGGTTCTGCCTTTCGCGGCACTCGTGGAATGGACCGGGGCCGCGCGGCTCTGGCAGGGGCAGAGCCTGTTGATGGAGCCTTTTCAGAGTTTCTCGGCGGTTGCCGGTGCCGGGTTCCGGGTGCCTACGGGGCTCGGGGTGACCCTGATGCCGCTGCGGCATCCCTTCGAGGCCGCGCACAAGGTGAAGACCTTGGCGATGGCGACCGGCGAGGAGGTCGTGGCGGGGTTCGGGCCGGGCGCGAAGACGTTTCAGCAGAGCCTGCTCGGCGCCCCGTACCGCAGCCAGCTCGGGGCGGTCCGCGAGTACATGACCGTGGTCAGGGGGCTGCTCAGCGGGGAACCGGTCGACTTCGACGGCGAGTTCTACACCTGCCACGCGGGAATGGGCCCGGCGATGTCCGCGCCCGTACGCCTCGGGCTCGGCGTGCTGCGCCCCGGCATGGCCCGCCTCGCGGGCGAGGTCGCGGACGTGGCGATCACCTGGCTGACGCCCGCCGCCTACCTCGACGGCGTCGTCCGCCCCGCGCTGCGGGAGGGGGCGAGCCTGGCCGGCCGGACCGCGCCACGGATCACCGCGATGGTGCCGGTGGCGCTGGAAAGGCCCGACCGGGACGTCTCCGAATTCGTGCTGGCGAGCAATTCAGCGCATATGCAGGCGCCGCACTACATCGACATGCTCGGAAAAGCGGGAATCGACTTCGCCGAACGCGATGCGAAATCGGCGGGGCGGCTCATGGCGGATTCCGGGGCGTTCGTCCACGGGAATATCGACCAGGTCGTGAAGCAGTTGGACGAATATCGGGACGCCGGGGTCGATGAAATCGTGCTGAACCTGACGGGCGTGTGCCGGCTCTACGGGGCCGGTGCCGCGATGGACGACATGAAGAAGATCCTGGCCGCCGTCGGCGCGGATCGGAGGGACTCCGGTGAATGAGGAACTGATCGCCCGGGTGGGGCACCATCTGCGGTCCTGGGTCACCGGGCGCCCGCTGGGCGGCGACGCCGCCACCGTCGTCCTCGAAGACGCGGCCGGTCTGGACGCGCTGCTCGGCTCCGACGTCGTCGGCCCGGGGACGCTGGTCCTCGCACCGGGGGCGGAGCACAGCGGCGGTGCCACGATCGTCGGGTACGAGGGCTCACTGAGCGGCTCCGAGGGCGACGCGTCGATCGACGACGTGCTGTTCCTCCAGATCCAGGACTACGGCGTCAGCCCGTACATGTCGCTGCTCGGGACGACGCTCGTGCGGATGTCCGGCGACACGGACTTCGAGCTGTTCCTCGCGGACGCCGACGCGGCGCGGGCCGAGGGGCGGTTCGCCTCCTTCGCGGTCAGCCCCGCCGTGCAGCTCGCGGACGTCGCGGCGCTGGGCGCGCGGGTGCCCGGCGACGGGCCGGGGACCAGGCTCTACGTGGGCCGCGACGGCGGGGTCTCGGTGTCTCCGCAGGGGCTGCGGCTGGGGACCGTCGGGGACTCGGCGGCGGCCCTGCGGGCGGAGTGGGAGCGGCTGGACGCGGCGAGCGCGGTGCCGGGCGCGGTGCCGCTGGGCGCGGCCGTACCGGAGTCGCTGCGGGGGCCTGCCGTGCACGAACGGCCTTGGCTCGCACGCTACTTGGCGGTGCTCGACGTCCTGCGCGACCTCCAGACGCGCGGCGTCACCGAGCCCAGGGTCTCAGGGTTCGGCCACCGGCTCGTACCTGAACTCACCGATTTCCAAGGGGCGTTGGACGCGGACGACCCCGATGCGCCGATCCTGTGCTGGACGCCGGAGCTGGCGTACGTCAGGGTGCCGGGCCGGACCTTCCAGCTCGGGCGCCGGGCCGCCGAGATCGCGGAACTGGTGCTGGTGCTCGGTCCCGCCGGCGCGGTGGCGCACCACCCGGAGCGGGCCGAGGTCGAACGGGTCCTCGCCTTCTTCGCCGACAAGGGGATCCCCGTGCCGGAGGTGGCCGCATGACGACCACCGCAGTCGCGGCGCTCCCCGGCCTCGCCGGAGAGATCCTCGCCGCCTACGGCGACCGGGCCGACGTCCACGACCTCTACGACCCCGCAGGCGCCCCCGTCTACCACGACCTCGCCGCCGCCGACACCACCGAGATCAGGGAGTTGACGCGGTCCGTCCGTGCCGTCCCCGGCACGGTGCTCGAACTCGCCGCCGGTTCCGGCCGGTTGACGCTCCCCCTGCTCGCGCTGGGCCGCGAGGTCACCGCGCTGGAGCTGAAGGAGAGCATGGTGGACCTCCTCAGGGAGCGGCTCGCGGAGGCCCCGGCCGGCCTCGGGGCGCGCTGCACGGTGGTCCAGGGAGACATGTCCGCCTTCGACCTGGGCGCCCGGTTCGCCGTGGTCGTCCTCGGCACCACGTCCATCTCCCTCCTCGACGCCGACGGCAGGGCCGGGCTCTACGCGGCCGTACGCGCCCACCTCGAACCCGGCGGCAGGTTCCTGTTCTCGACCGTCGACGTGCGCGACGACGGCGAGGACCTGGACCTGGAGGCCACGGGTGCCAGCGGCCGGCGTTACCGGATGATCGAGCACTGGCGTGCGGGCCAGGAGGTCCGCGAGGTGACCATCCTGGCGCCCGAGCGGGAGATCCCCACGACGGGACCGGTACCGGTGTTCACCACCGCGATCCGGGTCCTGCCCCCCGACGACCTCGCGCGGGAGCTGGCGGCGGCGGGTCTGCGCGTCGTCGCGCGGCACCCCCTGCCCGCCGCGTCCGCCCGCCACACCGGCGTACTCCTGGAAGCGGAGGCCGCGTGATGCTCTGGCCCTCCCTGCTCGAACCCCGTCTGCACGGCGCGGACGACCTGTGCGCCGTCTCGGCGTCCGGCGTCCGCATCCGCTTCCTGGACGGACGCGAACTGCTCGACGGCTCCAGCGGCCTGTGGAACGCGAACCTCGGCTACGGCAACGAGGCCATCGCGCAGGCGTGCGCCGACGCCCTGCGCGACGCCTCCTACCTGTCGGTGTTCCGGTACGAGAACGTCTACGCCAGGCGCGCCGCGCGGGCACTCGTCGAGGCGGCGGGCGCCGACCACTACGGCCGGGTCGTCTTCTCGACCTCCGGCGGCGCCGCGAACGACCTCGTGATGAAGCTGGCCCGGCACCACCACGCCCTGCGCGGGGACGGCGCCCGCAAGCTCGTCGTCGGCCTGCGGGACAGCTACCACGGCCTGACGTTCGGCGGGTTCGCGCTCACCGGCGAGAACCTCGGCCAGTCCGTGTACGGCGTCGACCAGCGGCTCGTCCGCCATGTCGCCCCCAACTCCATCGAGGAAATCACCCAGTTGGCGGCCCAGCAGGGCGGCCGGATCGCGGCGGTCGTCGTGGAGCCGGTGCTCGGCAGCGGGGCGGTGGCCCTCACCCCGGAGTACGTGGCGACGCTGCTCGAACTCCGGGACCGGTACGGCTTCCTCCTGGTCGCCGACGAGGTCGCCACCGGCTTCGGCCGCACCGGGGACTTCTTCGCCTCCCAGCGCTGGCCCGCCCCGCCGGATCTGCTCATCACCTCGAAGGGCCTGACCAACGGCACGCAGGCGGCGGCGGCCGTCCTGCTGCCCAGCGCGCTCGCCGAACCCTTCGACGCGGCCGGAGACGTCTTCGTGCACGGCGAGACGCAGGCCGGAACGCCCGTCACCTGCGCGGCGATCCTGGCCACGGTCGAGGAGATGCGCCGGCTCGACGCGGTCGCCTCCGCGCGGCGGCTGTCGGCGGTGCTGGACGAGAAGCTCGCGGAGCTGGTCGCCGCCGAGCCGCTGGTCTCGGGGACGACGGGGATCGGCTGCTTCCGGTCGATCCGGCTGCGGACGCCCGGCGGGGAGCCGTTGCCGCAGGGGGAGGTGCCGGGGGTCGTCGCCGCGATCCGCGCGGCGGGCGCGATCGTGCACCCGAGCGTGAACGGCGTACAGATCCTGCCCGCGCTCGTCTACACCGACGACGAGGTCACCGAACTGCTGGACTGCGTACGGGCCGGAGTGGCCGCGCACGCCCGCCAGGCCGAGGCGGTCTGAGTGGACACCGTGTGGAACCTCAGCCCCCGGCGCCCCACCCAGGTCGTGCACGGCATCGGCGGACTGGCCAAGTGGCTCAGCCACCAAGAGGCCAAGTGGCTCAGCCACTCGAAGGCCCGGACCCTGACCCTCCTCGCCGACCCCGCCGTAGCCGACTCGGAGACGGTCGACCGGATCACCGCCTGCGCCCGCTGGGCGGACCGGACGGTCGAGCGGTACGTCCCCGAAGGCCCCGGCACGCTGGAGAGCGTGACGGAGCTGGCGCACCGGCTGCGGACCAGCGAACTCGTCGTGGCCGTCGGCGGCGGCACCCTCCTCGACCAGGCCAAGCTCGCGGCGCTGATGAGCGCGGCCCCCGTCGTACGGGACCGGCTGGCGGCGCGCGGCCGGAGCGGTCTGGTGCTGCTCCCGGCGGACGCCGAGCCCGCCGTACCCGTCGTCACCGTGCCGACCACCGTCGGCACCGGCAGCGAACTCAGCGGCGGTGCCTGTCTCGCCGGGCCGCAGGGCAAGCGGCTGGTGCTCGGGGGCGGGCTCCAGCCGGACGTGGCGGTGCTCGACCCGGTCGCCACCCGGACGCTGCCCGTGGAACTGCTCGCCGAGGGCGTCTTCGAGGTGTTCTTCCGGGTCGCCGGGATGTACGTCGGGGACCCGCGGGACCTGCCCACGGAGGACGCGTTCACGCTGACGCTGCTGCGGCGGATGACCGAGCTGGGCGCCGAGCTGGCGTCGGTCCGGCGGGCCGGTCTCGAAGCCGGGGACGCGCTGCGGCTGGAGATCGCCAAGCTCAGCGGCGTCAGCCACGGGCCCTGGTTCAACGCCGGCCGCGACCCGGCCGCCTGCAAGGGCTGGTACCTCGCCAACGAGCTGTCCACCGGGCTCGGCCTGCGCAAGATGACGGCCGCAGCCGCCGTACTGCCGCCCCTGTGGCGGCGGATCGCGGAGGGCGACGTCCCCTGGGGTTCGGCGCCCCGGCTGCACCGCCTCTGGCAGGCCGTCGCCTCGGCCCACCGCCCGGCGCTGCCCGCCGACCCGGTCGAGGGCATCGAGGCCCTGCTCGACGCCTGGCTGATCGGCCGGGACGTCGAGGCGAGCGAGGAGCGGACGGAGCTGATCGCCCGGTCCACGCTGCGCGCGTGGGGGGACGGGCTGCCCACGCTGGGCGCGCTCACCCTCACCGACGTACGGCGAGTGCTGACCGGAGCCGTCCGGCAGCCGCACACCACAGACTTCCGCCGGTAAAAGCCCGCGGACGACCCGAAACACCAAGGGAGGGGGAAACACCATGCAGACCGTGGACAACACCACGTCCGCGCCCCTGGAGCTGGCTCTCCAGGAGCTGGACCAGCAGCTCGACATGCGGGAGCTGGAGGCGCTCGACGCCCCGGACTTCAGCTGGAGCGCGGCGCTCAGCGCCGTCGGCGGCCTGAGCGCGGGGGGCGTCATCTCGTACGTCTCCATCGTCACGCTCGCCACCTGAGCCGGCTGAGTGGCTGAGCCACTGAGCCAGTGAGCCACCGAACCACTGAGCCACCGAACCGCAACGCCCGGAAGGAGGTGAAAGAAATGAAGGAGAACACGAACCCCGCTCTGGAGCTGGCCATGCAGGAACTGGCCATGGAGGAGCTGGAGGGCATGGAGGCCCCCGACTGGTGGGACAGCTTCCTCGCCAGCGCCGCCATCTCGGCCGGCGTCAGCACCGCCTACAGCACCATCGCCGTCACCTCGGTCATCGCGACCTGAGCCTGAACGGACACCGCCCTGTTCCGGAGGCCGGCCATTGGCCTCCGGAGCAGGGCCGCTGCGAACGAATATACGTGCGGCCCCGAGCCGCAGGGGAGGACATGGCGTGACCGACGCCATCGACATCACAGGACTCACGAAACGCTACGGCGACCTCACCGCCGTCGAGGACGTGACCTTCACCGTCCGTTCGGGCCGGGTGGTGGGCCTCCTCGGACGCAACGGGGCCGGCAAGACCACGACCCTGCGGATGCTGCTGGGGCTCGCCCGCCCCACCGCGGGCACCGCCACCATCTTCGGCCACCCCTACGCCCAACTGCCGCGCGCCGCGCACCGCGTGGGCGTCAGCATCGACGGCATCGGCCCCTCCGCCGCCGCCTCGGGCCGCGCCGACCTGCGGATCTGGGCGAAGACCATCGGCCTGCCCCGCACCCGCGTCGACGACGTCCTCGAACAGGTCGGACTCGCCTCCGACGCCCACCGCAAGGTCCGCGACTACTCGCAGGGCATGCGGCAGCGCCACGCGCTGGCCACCGCGCTCCTCGCCGACCCCGAGCTGCTCATCCTCGACGAGCCCGCCAACGGCCTCGACCCCGACGGCATCCGCTGGCTGCGCGAACTCCTGCGCTCCCTCGCGGCCGAGGGGCGCACGGTGCTGGTCTCCAGCCACATCCTCGCGGAGGTCGAGCAGATGGCCGACGACATCGTCATCGTCCAGAAGACCCTGCGCTACAGCGGCAGCACCGCCGAGCTGACCCGTGACGGCGAACTCAGCCTGGAGAGCCGCTTCTTCGACCTCGCCGGTCCCGCTGGTCCCGTTGCGAAGGAGGACGTCCGTGCGTGACCTGATCGCAGCCGAGTGGCGCAAGATCTGGACCGGGCGCGCCTGGTGGGGAGTCGCCGCGTTCATCGTCCTCATGTGTGTGATGGCCGACGCCGGGTTCGTCCAGCAGGACGACGCGAAGAGCGGCGCCAACGGGGACATCACCTCCACGCTCGTCCAGGGCTGGTTCATGGTCGAGCTCGCCGCCGCCGTGATCGCGATGCTCGCGGTGACGCGGGAGTTCGGGAACGGCGCGATCAGCCGGTCGGTGCTGCTGGGCGGGGGCCGGGCGCGCGTGCTGACGGCGAAGCTGGTCGCCGTCACCGGCTGCGGCGCGGTGTTCGCGCTGGCCGCCGGGGCGCTGGCCGCCGTCAGCCCGTGGCTGTTCCTCGCCGGGCGCGAGCGGGGGCCCGAGTGGACGGCGACCACGACGTGGACGCTGCTCGGGGTGATGCTGACCATCGTGGTCGGCGCGGTGTGGGGGGCGCTGCTCGGGCTGCTGATCCGGCAGCAGGTCGCCGCGATCATCGTCCTGCTGGTGAGTACCTGGCTGGTCGGCGAGGGGCTGCTGCGGCTGGTCCCGTCGGTCGGGCGGCTGACCATCGACGAGGCCATGGCGTCCGTGTACCGGGGCGGCAACGAGAACCTGCTGCCGATCCCGTGGGCCCTGCTGGTGCTCGCGCTGTGGATCGGGGCGGGCACGATCGCGGCCCGCGCCCTGTTCCTGCGCCGGGACCTGCCGTGAGAACGGCGCTGAAGGAGACCGGCGCCGGCGAGGGCCGTCGCCGGGGCTTCAAGCGCGTACCCGGCAAGCGGGCCCAGGACGAGGCACCCCCGGCCCTCCTCCCCGAGCGCCCCCGCCTCGCCCCCGACGTCCGGGTCCACGAACCCGTCGAGGAGGGCGCCCCCTGGCTCGTCCAGTCCGGTTCCCAGCGCTACCTGCGGGTCGCCGAGGGCATGGCGAGGCTGCTGACGCTGGCCGACGGCACCCGTGACGCCGGGGACATCGCGCGGGAGCTGGGCTGGTCGGTGGAGCTGGTCCGCGAGGGCCTGACGCGGGCCCAGCGCGGGCGGCTCCTCGACGACCCGGCGAACGAGCCGCGCCGGGAGCGCCGGATCACCTTCGTGCCGCCGCTCACGATCCAGTTCACCGTGGTCCGCCCGGAACGCATGCTGAACGTGTTCCGCCCGCTCACCGCCCGCCTCGCGCACCGGAGTTGGGGGATCGTCGCGGCGCTCCTCGCCGGGTCGGGGCTGCTGGCCCTCGCCGTCCAGGCGCGGACGACGGTCGCCGCCCTGTCCGAGCCGGTCTCCTGGCCCGCGCTGCTCGCGCTGCTCGTCGTCACGTACTGCGGCACGATGCTGCACGAGCTGTCCCACGGCCTGGTCCTGAGCCACTACGGCGGCCGGCCGAGCCGGATGGGCTTCATGCTCTTCTACCTGACCCCGGCGTTCTTCTGCGACGTCTCGGACGGCTGGCGGCTGCCGAGGAACCGGCAGCGCGTCCGCGTCGCCCTCGCCGGGATCGCCACGCAGTGCCTCATCGCCGGGCTCGCGGGCGTGGGTTCGGTCGCCGTGGCGCTCGCCGGGGGCCCTGCGGGGCTGCGCGACTTCCTGCTCCTGCTGACCGTCACCAACTACGTCTCCGGCCTCTTCAACGCGATCCCGTTCGTCAAGCTCGACGGCTACCTCGCGCTGATGAGCCACCTCGACGTCTCCCACCTGCGCGACCGCTCCATCACCGACGCCCGCCGCCTCGTCGCGCGGCTGCTGTTCGGCGGCCGGTACGAGCGCGCGCTGCCCGGCGTCGACTGGGCGCCGCTGTTCGGGCTGGCCTGCATGCTGTTCCCGCTGTACGTCGTCAGCATGGCGTTCAGCCTCTGGGGCTCGGTCCTGGAGAGCGCGGGCATGGTGGGCGCCGTCCTCGTCTCGATCGCCCTCGGCTATCTGTCGCTGCGCGTGTACGTCGGTGTTCTCAAGCTGCTCGCGGAGGCGCGGACGGCGGGGTCGGCGGCCTGGCGCCGGGTCACCGTCTCCCTCGCGGCGGCCGGTGTCGTCGCGGCGGCGCTGCTCGGCATCTCCGTGCCGTACACCGTGACCGGCGGTTTCGTCGTCGAGGCGCGGGGCCGGACGGTCCTCGTGGCGACCGGGACGACCGACCGGGACGCGATCTCGCCCGGCGCGCAGGTGCGGCTGACGAGCGGCGGCGTCGTCCTCCAGAAGGAACTCGGTACGGGGACGGTCGCGTCCGGCGGGTTCGTCGGACTGTCGGTGCCGTTCTCGGCGTTCGTGCCGGTGACCGGGCTCGACTCGCTGAACGTGCCGGTCCACGGCGTGGTCCTCGACGGGGCGCGGCTCGCGCCCGGGACCACCGGGCAGGCCGTGGTGGACGCGGGGCAGCGGAGCCTCGGCGACTGGCTGTACCTGAAGTATGTGGCGCCGTTCTGGCGTTGACGCTGCCCCCTGAACTCCCGTACTCCTGAAAGCGGTTGAACCTGACATGGACGCGTATCGGCGTGTGATGTTCCTGGCGCCGGGAACCCCCTTCTTCGACCGGACCGAGGCCGACGCCTCCGACCCGGACGACGACTTCCTCGCACTCCACGCGTCCGAGCCGCCCGCCGACTGGTCCTGCCACACCGGCACGGACTGGACGATGCTCACCCCGCACGGGTACCAACTCCCGGCGCAGGGCTGGAAAGTCCACGTCTCGGCGACCTCCGAGAACGCGCGGACCGTCCTCGACCGGTCCTGGGCGTGGCTCGTCGAGCAGCGCATGGCGTTCAAGTTCATCCGCAGCCGGCAGGTGCTGCTGCGCCGCAACGGCAAGTACGGCGACCGGGGCGCCAGCGGCAAGTTCATCACCGTCTACCCCGAGGACGAGACCCGACTCGCCTCCGTCCTAGCCGAGTTGGGCGACCTCCTCGACGGTGAGCGCGGCCCGTACATCCTCAGCGACCTCCGCTGGCGGTCCGGCCCCCTCTACGTCCGCTACGGCGGGTTCGTCGCGCGCGTGATGAAGACGGCGAAGGGCGACACCGTCCCCTGCATCGAGGACCCGGACGGCAACCTCGTCCCCGACGTACGCGGCCCCTCCTTCCGGCCCCCCGAGTGGGTGACCATCCCCGACTGCCTCGCCCCGGCCCTGGAGGCGCGCAACGCGGGCACGCTGCACGACTTCCCGTACCGCCCCGAACGCGCCCTGCACTTCTCCAACGGGGGCGGCGTGTACCGGGGGACCGACACGCGCACGGGTGAGCCGGTGCTCCTGCGGGAGGCCCGCCCCCTCGCCGGGATCGACACGCACGGGGAGGACGCCGTCGCCCGCCTCCAGCGCGAGCGCGACTGCCTGGAGCGCCTCGCCGGGCTGCCCTGGGTCCCCCGCCTGATCGAGGCCCGGGTCGGACACGAACACCACTTCCTGGTCCGGGAGTTCGTCGAGGGCGAGACCCTCGCGATCCGGACGACCCGCGACAACCCGGCGTCCCCGTCCGCCGACCCGGCCCGGACGGCGGAGTACACCCGCTGGGCCGTCGACGTCCTCGACCAGATCGACCAGGGCGTCCAGGCCATGCACGCCCGGGGTGTCGTCTTCGGCGACCTCCACCCCGGCAACATCATGGTCCGCCCCGACGACTCCATCGCCTTCATCGACCTCGAAACGGCGACGACCGACCTCACGTCCCGCCAGATCCACGCGGCCCCCGGCTTCGCAGCCCCGCCCACCCACCGGGGCCCGTCCATCGACCGCTACGCCCTGGGCTGCCTGCGGATAGCCCTGTTCCTCCCCCTGACCAGCCTGCTCGCCTGGGGCCCCGAGAAACTGGACCACCTGATCGAGCTGATCGAGACGCGGTACCCGGTGCCGGCGGACTTCGGCGCGAAGGTACGGGCGGACCTGGGCGCGGGCGTCCAGGACCAGGACGTGACCCCTGTGGAGAGGCCCACGTCCTCGGTCGCTTCCGGCATCCTCGCCACCGCCACCCCCGCCCGCGAGGACCGCCTCTACCCCGGCGACACCTCGCAGTTCCTCCTCCCGGAGGGCGGGACCTGTCTCGCCTACGGGGCCGCCGGGGTCCTCTGGGCCCTCTCCGAGACCGGTACCGAGGTGCCCGCCGCGCACGTGGACTGGCTGGCGGAGGCCGCGCGGCGGACCGTCCACCCGGCCCCCGGCCTCTACACCGGCACCTCCGGTGTCGCCTGTGTCCTCCAGCACCTCGGGCGGACCGACTCCGCCGCCGCGCTTCTGGAGGGCGTGGGGGAGCCCGTCAACGACACGCTGCTCGACGGCCGGGCCGGACTCGGGCTCGCCCAGCTGTACTTCGCGCGCGCCACCGGCGACGACGCCGCGCTCAAGCAGGCCACCCTGCACGCCGAGCGCCTGGTCGAGAGCGCGGCGGACCGTCCGCCCCGGCGGGGCGAGGCGGGGCTGCTGCGCGGCCGGGCCGGTACCGCGCTGCTCCTGCTGCGCCTGCACGCCCTCACCCCCGACACCGCGCTCCTCGACGCCGCCCACGACCTCCTGGACGCCGACCTGCGCGCCCTCGGCTGGACGGACGACGGCTGGACGCCCGGCTCGGCCGGCACGCGGCCCACGTTCGCGGCGGGGAGCGGCGGTACGGCCCTGGTCCTCAAGGAGTACCTCGGCCAACGCCCCGACCCCCAGTACGAGTCGGCCTGCGACACCGTCCTGCGCTCGGCCCTGGACTGCGTACCCCACACCGTGGGCCTCTTCCACGGCTTCGCGGGCGTCCTGCTGGCGGCGACCCGGCTGGGCGGCCCCACGGACGCGCGTCACCTCCGCCTGTACGAGGTCCCGCACGAGGGCGCCCCCGCCTTCCTCGGCCTGGAGAACGTCCGCCTGACGACGGACCTGGCGACCGGCGCGGCAGGCGTCCTGCTGGCCCGCAACACCTCGACTCCCCTGGCGTTCCTGTGACTCCGCTCGTGTCGGTGATCTGCCCGACGTACAACAGGTCGCGGAAGATCACCGAGACCATCGACTCGGTCCGCGCCCAGACCGTCCAGGACTGGGAGCTGCTCGTCGTCTCGGACGGCTCCGACGACGACACGGACGACCACGTACGGGACGCGGCGCGCGCCGACCCTCGCGTGAAGCTCCACCGCCTCGACCGCACCGGCCACCCCAGCGCCCCGCGCAACGCCGGACTCGCCCTCGCCCAGGGCGAGTTCATCGCCTACCTCGACCACGACGACCTCTGGCGCCCCCGCCACCTCGACGTCCTGCTCGAACTGCTGCGCACGGGCGCGGACTTCGCGGTGACGGGCTGCACGTACCACGACGCGGCCGGCGCCGAAGCCGCCGAGTTCGCCCCGCTGTCCGCCTTCTGGCACCCCCAACTCCAGCTCCTGGGCCCGATGTTCGAGCCGTCGCGGGCGGGCCACCGGCGCGGTGTCGTGGAGGGCGTCGGCGGCTGGCGGGGCGGCGCGGGCCTGGAGGACTGGGACCTGTGGCTGCGGGTCGCCGACGCGGGCCACAGCTTCCGTACGGTCGTCGAGCCGACGGCGGCCCTGCTGATGGACGGCGCCACCCGCAGGAACCGCATGGCGCGCCCGCACCGGCTGCCGCTGGCGGTCGTCGACGACGCGCGCAGGGCCCACGCCCTGCTGGGCGAACTCCGCTCCGGCCGGTACGACGAGGCGTTCCGCGCGGCCGTGTTCGCGGACACGCGGGAGTGGTACCGGCGGATGGACGAGTCGGGCGAGCTGGTGAAACCCCGTGACTGGGCCGGGGACTTGGACGAGGAGATCCGGCGCGTGGTCTCGGGCGAGGTGCGCCTCTTCGACGAACTGGTGCTGGTGCCGTCGGCGGGCCGGTACGCCATCGCCCGCAACCTCCTGTGCTCACGGGCCGAACACGCCCGCCGGGCGGCCGAGTTGGTGCCCTCGGTCCAGCCGAGGGTGCTGCGGCTGGTGAGGGACCTGGCCGAGGGCGTGCCCGGCGGACGGGCGGGCCTGCCGGATGCCGGTGGGCGGGCCGGCGTATCGCATTCCGCCGCGCCCGCCCCCCGGCCCCGGTCAGATGAGGCCCAGCTCCTTCGCCCGTAGCGCCGCCTGGAAGCGGGTCGCCGCCTGGAGGTGCTTCAGCAGCTCGGCGACCCGGCCCCGGTAGGTGCGGACGGAGATGCCGAGTTCGCGTGCGCCGACCTCGTCCTTGTCGGCGCGCGCCATGGCCTGGAGGACCTTGAGGTGCGTGCCGTCCAGCAGGACGGGGTCGAGGAGCGTCGACGCGTCCACCGCCTTCGACCAGCACAGGTCGAAGAACGACAGGAGGACGCCGGCCAGCGGCCCCTGCTCGACGAGCGCGCGGCCGGGTGCGGTGTCGTCGGGTGCGGTGCCTGGTGCGGTGTCGCCGTCCGCCTGGACGAGGGCGGTCTCCCGGTCGGCGATCAGCACGCGCTGGAACTCGCCGTCGAGGAGCCGGACCTGCGCGCCGTGCCGGATCAGCTCGGCGAAGAGCGCGGACGCGGCCTCGTCCGCCAGGGCCCGTCTCTGGGCCAGCACCTTCACGGTCACCCCGCGCCGCAGGCAGGCCAGGCCGGCGCGGCGCGCGGCGAGGATCGCCTCCGGTGTGAGGGTGCGCTCCGGCTGCATCGTCAGGATCTCGCGCCGGGCCCGGGCCGTGAGGTCCACGGCCCAGTCGCAGACGCTCCGGTCGTCCTGGCGCAACTCCCCGGCGGGGTGCCGCAGAAGCGACTGCCGGATCAGGGAGTAGCCGAACGACAGGATCTCCTGCTGTTCCGCCTGGAGCTTCTGGAGCCGCTCGTCCAGCAGCCGTCCGACGCTCTCGATGTCCTCGCCGGTCTGAGGCAAGGGTGTTGGGTGTACGAAAACACTCACGACTGTTTCCCCCGTGGTCGAGTCGAGTGGTGGTGCGGGTGGATGGGAGCCTGTGTCACATCCCGTGCGCCGATCCGACCGGGGACGCGACACAGGCTCTTACTGCGGGTCGGTCACAGCGCGGCCGTGGCGATGACCGCCGTGAGCGCGCCGATCGTCGTCCGGATCGCGTCGCCCAGTTCGGCGGCCTGGCCCTGCTCCTCGGTGAGCGCGGTCAGCCGCTCGTCGAAGCCCTGCGGGAGGACGGCCGTGAGCCCCGAGTGGCGCAGGACGGCGAGCAGGACGGCCGTACGCTCGTCCGGCTCCTGCCCCTCCGCGAGGACGGCGGTCAACCGCCCGCGCAGCGCGACGAGTTCGGACGGGTCGGTGACCGGGTGCTTCACCGAGCCGAACGCGCCGAGGACGCGCCGCCCCTGCTCCTGCACGATGCCCTTCTCCAGGAGCCCCTGGTAGGCGGCGTCGAGCGCGGGCTCGCGCACGGCCAGCAGCCACTCCCGGGGCGTCTCCTCGGGGTGCGCGCGCCGGTGCTCGTCCATGAGGCCGGCCGCCGCGCTCCGCGGCTCGGGCAGTTCCAGTTCCAGCAGGGCCGCCGCCGAGGCCGCGAGGGACACCCGCAGCGGGGCCTCCCGCAGGTCGCCGGTCTTCTCGTCGAGCGCGAGCAGCACGATCTGCTCGCCGGTGGTCAGATTCGTGGTCATTGAATCCCCCGGATTTTCACAGAGAGGTGAACAAAAGGAGTCGGAGGGGGTACCTCCGTGATGCCGTGCGCTCCTGCGGACGCGCAGGAGGAGGCGGGGCTGAAGAGGCCCTCACGGACGGGGCCTTCGAGGGCCGTCCGGGTTACGTGTGAATCGTGTAAGTGGTACGGATCGTGTGATTGTTCTGTACATTTCAATCCCCCTTGCGTGCATGACGCCAGGACAGGATCGCTGCGGCGCCATCGAGCGGAGAACTGGTCTTCCCCGGCGGCGGGGTGCGACCCCGACGGCCGCCCCGACCGGCCCGTCCAGGCACTTGTCGAGGTGCTCGTGCGCCAGACTAAGCACGGGACTTCGCCACGATCAATGCAGAGTTTGGTGAGAAACGCCATGATCGAGACTCGGCCCTGAAGAACGGAACTGACGTTGGAAACCTCACGGGGAACCATGATCGGCCTGTACTGGATCGAGGAGGCCCGCGTCTGCCTGGGCGCGCCCCCGGCGGAGGGATACACGGGCGTGTTCCTCTCCCCCACGGAACTCTCGATCACCGGCCCGGCCCCCCACGTCATCCCCTGGCCGTCCATAACGGACATCCAGATCGAGCACATCCCCATCCGCTCCGCCCCCGCCCGCTGGGCGCTGCGCGCCGCGTCGGTCGCGGCGGCGGCCCTGGACGTCTGGACCCCGGCCGACCCCCCGGACCTGACGGTCCTGATCCACACCCCCGACCACACCATCGAAACCACGGCCCCCTCGGCCGCGGCCACCGCCTACACCCAACGCGAGGTCGACCTCTCCCTCGCCCTCCTCTCCCACTTCGTCCGCGGCACGGCCTCCCCGGCGACCCTCACCGACTGGTGGACGACCACCCACCCCACGGAAACCCTCCACTCCCGCGACCGCGAAGCCGTCCTGGAACAGTGGACGGCGCCGCTGCTCTGACGCCCGTCAGGGCAGGAGGCTCCCGAGGTCGAGGTCCAGCGGGAAGGGCACGGCGGCCTTGAGCCGGTCCCGGTAGATGCCCGTAGCGACGTACGCGCTGGTCATGGTGTCGAGCTCGTACACATGCACAACCGGCGCCCCGCCCTCGTCCTCCACCCGCCAGAAGTGCGGGATCTTGGCCTGGGCGTACTTGATGGGCTTGAGGGAACGGTCCCGGGCCGCCGACTCCTCGGACACGACCTCGACGACCAGGACGACGTCCTCGGGGGCGTACCAGGTGCGGTCGGGGTCGTACGCGGCGGTGGTGACCAGGACGTCCGGCTCGAAGCGGCTCCTCCTGTCGAGCCGCGCGGTCATCTCCCCCGTTACCTTCTAGACGGCCTCGATCATGAGGCTCCCGGCCTTCTGGCCCGGCATGACTTTTGCCCCCTGTCGACCATGACCCGGGGGGTGGTGTC
>NZ_JARAYJ010000048.1:0-52739 GCF_033794345.1 Streptomyces niveiscabiei | reverse complement strand
GGCATCGCCCGACTGCACAACCTCACACTGGCCGGATGACGAAGAAACGAGCAGGTCACCGACCATGTCAGAGATCATTTACGGGACAAGTCTTAGCCATGCTGGTTCCCGCTTTCGAAGGTGAGACAGTTGGTGATGGAATTCGCGATCGTGTCGCTGAGCGCGTGTTCCGTGTAATAGGCGGTGTGCGGACTGATCAGCGCGTTCGGCAGCTTCAGCAGCCGCAGCAGCGTTTCGTTCTCGATGGGTTTTTCTCTGCGGTCGGCGTAGAAGACGCCTTCCTCCCCTTCGACGACATCCAGTGCCGCACCGCCCACGTGGCCGCTCTCCAGCGCCGTAACGAGCGCGTCGGTGTCGATGAGGGAACCGCGTCCGGTGTTGATGACGAACGCGCCCGCTTTCAGCTGCCCGATGCGCCGGTGATCGAGAAGGTGGTGCGTCTGTGGGGTGAGCGGCGTATGGAGCGTCACGATGTCGCTCAGCCGCAGCAGTTCGCCGAGAGGAACGTGACCGGCCGCTGTGTCGGGGTGTTTTCCGCAGGCGAGGACGCGGCAGCCGAAACCTCGTAGCCGGTCCATGACCGCCGTGCCGATACGCCCGGTCCCGACGACCCCGACCGTCAGATCGCGCAGCTCCTTTCCCCGGACGGCGTTCAGCCGGAAGTCATGGCCGGCCGCGCGGAGAACGGTGGACTTCGCGTTCCGGACCGTCATCAACATCAGCATCAGGGTGTAATCGGCAACACTGTCCGGCGAATACGTGACATTCCCGACGGAAATCCCGACGCTCGCCGCGTATTCCACGTCGATATGGTCGCGGCCGATACTCCGCGTGGAGATGTACGTCACGCCGACCTGCCTGAGCGCCAGGAGCGTGGAACGCGAGATCCGCGTCTTGTGGCCGACGCTGATGCACCGGTTTCCCGACGCCAGCTCCGCATTGCTCTCGGACACCGCCGCCGCCGTGACGACCGGCGCGACACCGAAACGCGGCGCCAACTCCCGGAACAACGCCGCTTCGTCCCGCTCGCATCCGTAGGCGGTGATTCCGGTCACCGGGGCGGGGGAGAGGGGCGGCGCCGGCGACCGATTGCGGCGGGCCGCCGTTCGTGCTGGTTCGCGGTAGGACATGCCTCCAGCTAAGGCGGCGTCAAGTTGCCGGTGCGTATGCGGTTTTGGATACGGCGACCATATGCGGCCCGCGTGAGCCCGCAGGGTGCGCCTCGGTTGCCGGGGTCCGAGCGACCTGCTCAGGGTCCTCGGCGTGCGTCGCCGCCCGAGATGGCGCCGCTGTCCAGCCGGTCGACGGGCGTGTCGCCGGTCCGGCGCCAGGGTTTCTCGTACCTGCCGCCGCACGTCCGGCACTCGGCTCGGAAGAGCGCGGCGGCGGGGCCCATCCGGGCGCTCGGCTCGGCGGGGTACTCGGCGTTCTGGATCCTCGCGACGAGCCGCGGGGTGGCGCAGGCGCACGCGGGGATGCGGGGCGCGGGCGGCCGGGAGGAGAGGACGGGTCCTGCGGGCGGGGCCTCGACGAAGGCGGTCCGGTAGCCGTCGACCGGCTGGTACCTGGTCCGCTTCATGGCCTTCTCGAAACGCTGCCGCTCCCTGCGGCCCGGGAAGATCAGGAGGAGGCCCGCCAGGAGCCGGAAGGACCGGCCGAGAACCCGCCCGGGGTCCGGGTCGAAGACCGCGGCCGTGACACCGTGCTCGTCGACGAGGGGGACACCGCCCGCGTAGCGGGGATCGCCGGTGCTGAAGCCCACGGTCGCGGTGACGCCGTGCTCGTCGGCGAGGAGCGCCAGGGCCAGGCCGATACCGGGACGCAGGCGCAGGGCGGCCTCCCGTGACTCGCCGTCCCCGGTCGCACGGGCGGCCCGTTCGGTCTCCGCCGCCGCGCGCAGGGCCTTCGCACGGGAGGCGGCGTTCTTCGCGCGTATCTCCTCCCGCCTCCTGTCGTGCGCCGCCCGCAGCGCGGCCAGCCGGGGCTCGCGCTCGCGCCGACGGCGCTCTTCCTCGGCGAGGTGGACGTCCTCGGCGGTGACGTATTGCGGCGCCGTCCACACCGTGCCGAGCGGCCGGTGCGGGTACGCCAGCGGGACGCGCGGCGTGTGCGGGACGATCCGGTGGGCGAACGCCCAGCCGAGGAACTCCGTGAGGGAGGCCGGAACGGCACTCCACCTGCGGCCGTCGAACTTCACCAGCCCCTCGACGACCGCCAACCGCGTGCCCCCCACGGCCCGTTCCACGCGCACGGACGGGACAGCGCCGAGCCAGGGCGGCCGGGGCCGGTCGCTGAACCAGATCGAGGCGACCCCGTCGGCGCGCATCCTGGCCGTGCGGGCCGCGATCCCGGTGCCGGTGATCGGGGCGAGCTGCGCTTCCAGGGCCGTTCTCCAGGTCCCGGCGGGGCCGGTGGCCAGGACGTCGGCGCGCCAGGTGCCGCCGGGGCCGGGGACTTCGAGCTCGGCGTGGGCGCCGGCCTCGCGGGCGGCGGTGGCGAGTTCGAGCTTGAGGAGGTGGTGGGCGACGGATTCCAGGCCCAGCGCGCAGGTGGGGGCACCGGGGGCGTGGGCGAAGAACCGCAGGCCGGTGCGGGAGATCTTCGCGTGCATGGGGTGGTGGCACTCGTCGCAGGTGATCGGCGCGGCCGGCCGGGCCCTCCACACGGCATCCCAATCGCGCCCGCACCCGAGATCGGGCAAGTGCGCGAAGACGGTCCCCCACTGCGCGTGCACAGCCCTGAACGCCACGCTGGCCCCCCTGTCGGTCGCTGAGGGGCCAGTATGGCTCGGGGCACTGACATCGCCCCCGGGGCCTGTGCGACGAGCGCACGTGCGACGGCTGGTATTACTGGGGCATGCAGGAAGAGACCGCACGCTCCGCGATCGACACGTTCATCTCCGCGTTCAACGCCTCGGACGACATCTATGTGACCGACCTGCTCTCCCAGGCCCTGACCTCGGACGTCGTCTTCTGGGGGCCGCTGGGCCGCAGTGAGGGAATCGTGGCGGTCGAGCGGTTCGTGCTGGACCTCCGACGCCACCCGGCGGGGGCCGGCACGATGGTGCGCTGCTCGGCGGTCGACATGCCGGGTGAATGGGCCCGGTACCAGTGGGTCTTCACCACACCGGACGGAGGCCCCCGGCTGGCGGGGACGGACGTCGTCCATCTGCGGCGCAGCCTCATCGACCAGGTCATCGTCTTCGCGGGGGAGATCGAGCCGTCCCCGTCCTAACTCGCCTGCCGCTGCCCACCCCTCCGCGCGGGCCCTCCTCGCCCGCCGCGAGGCCGGTGACATCCCGAACCCGCCGAAAGCGATCGACGCCGCCCGGCTGCGCGAGCTGTGCCTCGCGTCCGGCGCGGACGACACGGCGGTGAGCCTGGCCCCCGGACCTCAACGGCGAGCGGGAACACGTGCTCGCCGCGCCGCCCTCGCCGCAGCGCTCCGCACCAGGGGGATGCCGGCGGGCACGCCCGGCCGTATCGCCATCCCGGTCGCGGCCGACTCCGATGCTCTACCGGGCCACCGTGACCGATCTCTTCCCGCGCCGCCTGCCCGGCTGTGCGGCGAGTGCCCGCCACGGTGCCGGACTCGTCGTGGCTTCCCCCGCACATGGCCGCCACCACCGAGAACATCACCGCGAGGCAGTACGAACCGTGACGTCACGAACTGTCCCGCCCAACACCTCTGTCCCGGGGACGACACCGCCATGGCGGGAACCGCCACTCGTGGACAAGGCACGGGCCACCGCGTACGGCCCCTGCCAGACCCGGAAACCGATCCAGGCGTTCCATGGCGATCGTCCGATGATCTACCGCTTGCGCTCCCCGCAGCAAACGCCTTGCACCCTGGGGGAGAGCCATCGGGTGAACGGTGTCTGGCAGTCCGCAACGCTCATTCACGGGCCGTGGGACACGAGTCAGGAGCACGCACGCGTCACCACGTGGCGCGAGCTTCCCGGTCAGGCGTTCCACCCCGACGTCCAGCCGGACGTCCAGTCCGTTCCCTCACAGGACCTCGAAGTCCGGGTCGACGATCTGCCCGCCCTGGGCACGCTGCATCGCGGCCCGGAGACACGGCGGGTGGAGGTGGCCGTCGGGGAGCACAAGATCCTGGTGGCCGGACGCGGGGCGATCGGGAACCTGGCCCTTGAGACGGTCGACGACATCGTTCCCCTCATCGACGCGCGGCGTGCCCACGTGGAGAGCTGCCGGCGGCGGCGCTGACGTAAGCGTGTGTCCCTCGCACAGCTCGCCACCGGGACGCCCGCACCGACGCGTGGGCGACCACACAGGCGGGACGGCCTTGGAGTACGGGGTGACACCGTGTTCCGGCCACCGGGCGGGCCCCTCCGTGCCGCCGCTCGGCCGCTCTTGGCGGATTCCGTGCAGCGGCAGCCGACGCTCGCCCGGGTGGGCGGGGCGGGCGGGAGCGTTCCGCTGTCTATGCCTGGGACATATGTGGCCGGCGACAGAAGGCCGGCGCCGGTCCCCGCCGGAGGTCGGAGGGCCGGTTGCCATCCGACGCAACGGCGCAAGGGCGTCATTTCCGTCTTGGCGGCATCGTCCGGAAGAGGTGTGCAGGGCCACGGGAGTACGGCGGTTAGGCTCTCGCTTGCTCTGGGGCATCCCACCCTCATCGACGTGGGCCCCCGGCGCCCGATGTGCCGTGTCCTCGGACGGGAGACGCAGTGATGGCAGGCGTATCGAGCAACGGACCCGCGCCACTGACCTGCCTGCGCGCACCGAAGCATTCAGCTGCCAGTGCCGCGAGATGACGCGGAGAGCGGCAGTCCGCGGACGCGGTCGCAGTAACGGAAAACCCCGCCTCCGCTCCCGGAGCGGCTGAACCTCCTTCTTCGTACGTCGTCTCGTACCGCTGTGCAGCACCTCATCCGTAGACAAGGAGCCGGCATGACCGAGATCAGTCAGTCCCCGTCGATCCTGGAGGCCGCGGGAATCGCGCTGTGGGAGATGCCTCCCCCCGAGCCGGACACCGCCGCGCGGGCCGAGCTGTCGCGGCTCGCCTCCGGGAGCAACGACCAGGCGGTGGGCAACAACGCGGTCGGAGACGGCAGTTCGCTGCCCGACCTGGGGCCTCTGGCGGACTTCGGCACGTGGGAGTCCGTCGCCAGCACGATCGTGCACAAGGCGGAGACCATCAGCGGTTTCAACCCGGGGAGTGCGACCTTCGACCCGGTCGCCTGGAACAACTTCCTCGCCAAGTTCTCCACGATCCCCTTCTTCCTGCACTGGAACGTCGACTACCGCAACCCGTCGATCTCCTCGCTCTCCCTGGAGAAGGGCGTCAACGCGGTGTCGGACCTGATCGAGAGCCTCATGACGCCGCAGAACTACCAGGGCGTCCTGACGAGCATCAAGAAGATGGCCACGCTGGCGCTCGAGAACTCGGGGCAGACGGAGAAGAACAACAACCAGCAGGTCGGGGTCCTGTCGCGCAGCAACGGCAGCCTCATCGTCGGGGCCGTCCGGACCGAGGTGGCGATGCAGTACAAGAAGGGCAAGGGGTACGAGCAGTTGCAGCAGACCCTGAAGGTCTACCGCGGCTACGGCGTGCTCGACTTCGACATGTGCAAGCGCCATGCCGACAAACTGCGCGACTGGGACGGCAAGGAGGTGGACGACTGGGTGAACGACACGGCCAGCGCCTCGAAGGAACCCAACGACAGCCCCGCGTGGAACCAGTGAGACGCCGGCTCGGCCGGCGAGGGTACGGGCGACGGCGGTGAGGGCGAGGAAGTGCTCGGCCTGACGCCCGTAGCGGCGGCAGCCGGCCAGCAGCTCACGGTAGCCGTACCGGCGCCGCCCACCACCCCCGCGGACGCAGCCCACCGGACTCACACCGCAACCCCTTCGCCCCAGGCAGGTCTCATGTCCTCCGAAGAAGCGCCGCCTCCCGAACAAGCGGCGGCCTCGACCTTCACCCAGGTCCTCGCCGAGAACCTCGCCCACGCGGACAGCGGCTTCACCTTCGTCCAGGAGGATGGGCGCGAGCAGTTCGCAAGCTGGTCGGAGCTGTCGCGGGAGGCCCTGCGCCGGGGGCGCCTGCTGCTCCGGAGCGGCCTGCGCAAGGGCGAGCGTGTCGCGCTCGTCGTCCCCGACGAGCAGGAGTTCGTCCTCACCTTCCTGGGCGCGGTCTCGGTGGGCGTCGTCCCGGTCCCCATGTATCCGCCTCTGAGCTTCGGCAGGTCCGAGACGTACCGCGAGGACGCGGCCGGCATCCTCCGCGCGTCGGGAGCCCGCGTGCTCCTGACGTCCCGGAGCCTGGCGGACCTGCTGGCCCCGCTCCTCCAGGCGGTCGAGGGCGTACGGGCCGTCGTCGCGCAGGAGTTCTTCACCGAGCCGCTGGAGGGGAGCGCGCCCGAGCCCGAGGCGGTCCTCCCGGAGGACGTGATGTTCCTCCAGTTCACCTCGGGCAGCACCGCGGCCCCCAAGGGAGTGCGGGTCACGCACGCCGGCGTGCTCGCCAACTGCGCGGCCATCATCGGCGCTCTGCGCCTGGAGGGCGGGCGGGACCGGGGCGTGAGCTGGTTGCCCCTGTACCACGACATGGGGCTGGTCGGTTTCGTGCTGGCGCCGCTGATCGCGCGCTGCCCGGTGAGCTTCCTTCCGACGCTGCGCTTCGCGCTCTCGCCGAGGACCTGGCTGGAGACGGTGAGCCGCCACCGCGCGACGGTGACCTTCGCGCCCAACTTCGGCCTGGCGCTCGCCGTCAAGCACACCTCCGCGCAGGAGCTCCGGCGGCTGGACCTGTCCCGCGTGAGGGTCGTGGGCTGCGGCGCCGAGCCCAACCACCCGCAGACGCTGCGCTCGTTCGCGGCGCACTTCGCGGCGGCGGGGCTGCGGCCGGGGACCGTGGTGCCGTGTTACGGCATGGCGGAGGCGACGCTCGCGATCACGTTCGGCGAGACCGGCGCTCCGTTCGCCCCGGACGTCGTCCAGAAGGAGCCGTACCACGCGAACGGCCTCGCGCGGCCCGCGTCGCGGACGGACGCCCCCGGGGAGCGGGTGGCGTTCGTACCCTGCGGGCGTCCCGTCGCCGGTCACCGCGTCCTCGTCGTGGACGACGACGGGAATCCGCTGCCGGAGCGGCACATCGGCGAGGTGGTCTTCCAGGGGCCGAGCGTGGCCGCGGGCTACCACGGTGACGCGGAGGCGACCCGGCGCAGCTTCACGGTTCACGGCCTGCGCACGGGGGACTGCGGATACCTGGCGGACGGCGTCCTCTACGTGACGAGCCGCAAGAAGGACCTGCTGATCGTCAACGGCCGCAATCACGACCCGCAGACGGTGGAGTGGGCCGCGGCCGAGGTGCCCGGTCTGCGCAAGGGCAACGTCGTGGCCTTCACCCGGCCGGGCCGGGCCACCGAGGAGGTGGTGGTGGTCGCCGAGCTGCGCGAGGGGGAGGCCGCCACGGTGGCGCGGCAGGTCCGCGGCCACGTCCAGACGCAGCTGTCCCTGCCGGTGGCGGACGTCCTGCTGCTGGCGCCGGGGGAGCTGCCCAAGACCTCCAGCGGCAAGGTGAGGCGGAGCAGGACACGGCAGCAGTATCTCGACGGAGCTTTCCGGACGAGCTGACCACCATCCGTACGCCCTCCACGAGGAGCAGCCATGAACACCCGTCTGACCCCCCAGGAGCGGGAGCAGCTGTACTCCCTGATCCGCGCGAAGCTGGACCTCGGCAGCGCCGAGGGCATCGAGGACACCACCTTGGTGGGAGACCTGCCGGGCGTCGACTCCATGAAGCTCCTGCGGCTGCTGGGCGCTGTCGAGCTGGGCTTCCGGGTCAACCTGGGTTTCGAGGCCATCCGCCTGGTGCGGACGGTGCGGGACATCGAGCGGTTGATCTGCGCGTCGCGCGAACGGTACGCCGGCCGCGTCCTGAGTACCGGAGGGCAGCCATGAGCGCTCTGGGCCCGGAGGAGTTACGGCGGGAGGCCGCGGCGATCGCCACCTGGGCGGAGACCAGGCAGGCACCCGGGCTGCCGGGCCCCGACGGCCGCGAGCCCGACCACGGCAGCCAGGAGACCGGGGTCGGCAACACCTACGGCGGGGACGGCAGGGAGCTGCCCGGACTGGGGCCCCTGTCGGATTTCGGCTCGTGGCAGTCCGTGGCCGCCACCATCCTGCGCAGGACCGAGGAGTCCGCCGGCTTCGACCCGTCGTCCACGGTCTTCGACCCCTTCGCGTGGGCCCAGTTCGTGTCCCGGTTCCAGGAGATGCCGTTCCTCACCGACGTCATCGGACCCGACAGCAAGAGTGCGTCCATCTCGTCCCTCTCTCCGTGAAGAAGATCGGCCAGCTGGCGGTCGAGAACGAGGGGCGGTGGGAGAAGGGCAGCAATGTGCAGCAGGGGGTCCTGACCGTGGTGAACGGGGATCTGCGCCTCGGGCTGCTGCGGACCACGGTGCGGATGGAGTACGAGGCGGGCAAGGGATACCGGCATCTGAATCAGCAGATCACCGTCACCAGGCTTTTCGGGAGCCTCGACTACGGCATGCGCGTCCGGCAGGCCGAGACGCTGCTGGAATGGGACGGGCAGGAGGTGGACGACTGGGTGAACAGCGCCTCCAGCTCTGGCTACCCGCCCAACACCAGCCCTGCATGGGAGAACTGAGCCGCCCTGGAGGCGGCAGCCGGGAAACCCGCTCGACCGTGCGCCTGCTCGCGTCAGTGGATGTCCGCCGCGTCGAGGAGCGTGACGACGGTGGGGGTGACGAGTCCGGTGAGGCTGTCGGCGCCGATGCCCGCGCGGGCGCTGGCGCCGTCGAAGACGAGGATGAGCTGCCGGGCCAGGAGACCGGGATCGGCGGCGTCGCCCCGTTCGGCCTCGGAGCGGAAGAACGCCGTGAGGTTCCCCTTGATGCGGTGGGCGACCTTGCTGGCGGGGTGGTCCTTGTCCTTGAGCTCGATCTGTACGGCGAGATACCGGCAGCCGCGGAACTCGGGGGCGTCCGCCTGGAGTTCGGCCTGTTCGAAGACGTGGAGGATCCGCTCGCGGGGGGAGCGGCCGTCGTCCGCCGGGGGCAGGAGGGTCGCGACGAAGGCGGTGGCGCGTTCCTCCAGGCTCGCCGCGAGGAGTTCGTCCTTGGTGTCGAACAGCTGGTACAGGGAGCGCTTGGACACCCCCGCCGCCTTGCAGAGCGCGTCGACGCCGATGCCGACGCCGTCCCGGTAGGTCAGGGTGGCAACCGCCTCCAGCAGCCGCTCCCGGGGGCTTGGTTTCACTTCGGTGGTCATACTGCGAGGTTAACGCGATTCCACCCAGAAGGAAACCGATCGGTTTATGAGCTTCGTCGCAGGCGCCGCGCGGCGCCGCCCGCACGCGGGCGCGCGCCACCCGGGGACCCGTACTCAGTGGGCGATGATCGGCTCGCCCTCCGACGGCACCAGAGCCCGGTTCGGAATCAGGAAGGCCGAGAGCACGGCGCCGATCACGAAGATCCCGGCGCCCCACGCGAGGGTGGCCGTGTAGCCCTCGACCCCGGCCTGCGCCATGGTCAGCGCGCCGGGCTTGTGCGAGGTCAGGTAGTCGGTCGTGGCCGACGAGGCGACGGTGGTCAGCAGCGCCGTGCTGATCGAGCCGCCCACCTGCTGGCTGGTGTTGATCAGCGCGGAGGCGACGCCAGTGTCCTCGTGGTGCACGCCCGAGGTCGCCCCCTGGAACGCGGTGGTCATCACGGCGCCGATGCCCAGACCCAGCAGGATCATCCCGGGCATGATGTGGGCCACGTACGTGCTGTCCAGGCCGAGCCGGGTCAGCAGGGCCATGCCGGAGGCGGAGACCAGGAACCCGGCGGTGATCACGACCTTCGGTCCGACTCTGGGCAGCACCAGCGACGGCGTCGTGGTCGACGAGGCGACGATGCCCGCGACCATCGGCAGGAACGCCAGACCGGCCTCGATCGGCGAGTAGCCGATGCTGGCCTCCAGGTAGTAGGTCAGGAACAGGAAGATCGAGAACATCCCCATGCCCAGGACGAACACCGCCATGAACGCGCCGCCGCGGGTCCGGTCCAGCACGAGTCGCAGCGGCAGCAGCGGGTGCGCGACCTTGGACTCCAGCCAGACGAACACCGCGAGCAGCACGACACCGGCCACCAGGGACCCGAGGCTGACCGGGTCGGTCCAACTGGTGGACTCGACGTGCGCGAAGCCGTAGACGATCGCGAACAGCGCGGCGCTGACCGTGAGGGTGCCCGGGATGTCGATGCGGGGCCGTTCGGTGACCGCGGGCTTGGCCAGCAGCAACAGCGCTCCGACGAGCGCGACGCCCGCGAAGACGACGTTCACGTACATCACCCAGCGCCACGACGTCCATTCGGTGAGCATGCCGCCGAGCAGCAGCCCGACCGCGGCCCCCGCACCGGACAGTGCGCTGAAGATGCCGAACGCCTTCGGCCGCTCGGACGGCTCGGTGAAGGTCACGCTGAGCAGCGAGAGGGCCGCGGGTGCCAGCAGGGCGGCGAAGAGCCCCTGGGCCACCCGCGCCCCGACCAGGACGTCGAAGCTGCCGGCCGCGCCGCCGATGACGGACGCGCCCGCGAAACCGATCAGGCCGGTCACGAAGGTGGTGCGACGGCCGAAGAGGTCACCGAGCCGGCCGCCGAGCAGCAGCAGGCTGCCGAACGCCAGGGCGTATCCCGTGATGACCCACTGCCGGCTGCCGTCGCTGAAGCCGAGGTCGTGCTGGGCCGCGGGCAGCGCGATGTTCACGACGGTCGCGTCGAGCGTGACCATGAGCTGCGCCGTGCCCAGCACGACGAGCACCCACCAGCGCATGGCGTGGGAGCCGCGGCGGCCCGGGTCTGTTTTTCGCGAGGCGGGTGCCTCGCGGTCGAAGGTGGTACTCACGTTTCCCCTTGGTCGCTGGTCACAGGCCCACGAGTGGCCGGAAACCGATCTGTTTCCATCTAGGTAAACAGATCGGTTTCCATGATGCAACCGGGGTGGCTGCCTGGGATTGCGTGTGGAAACCGGTCGGTTTACCATTGGCGAGAACCGATCGGTTTCGCCTCGTGCGGGCATGACCGTCCCCGGCTGGCCGTCCGCTCCGCCGGACCGCACCCGAGTCACCCGTCCGCAGCACATGCGCAAGGAGTCGGCGAGATGCCCCACCACGAGACCCGTCCCACGATCCACATCCTCGGAACCACCAGCCACACGCTCGCCCCGCGCGCGGGGTACGGCCGTGAGGGAGCGCTGCGCTACCTCAAGGCAGGCAGCGGCGCGCCCCTGGTCCTGCTGCACACCGTGCGCACGCAGGCCGAGCACTTCCGCCACCTCATCCCGCTGGTCTCGGACCGCTACACCGTCTACGCCCTCGACCTGCCGGGGATGGGCTACTCCGAGATCGTGCCCGGCGCCTCGTACGAGGAGCCGGCCATGCGTGCGGGCGTCAAGCGGCTCCTGACCGAACTCGACCTCCACGACGTCACGCTGGTCGGGGAGTCCATGGGGGCTGTGCTCTCCCTCACCACCGCGGCCGATCTCCCGGAGCGGGTGCGGCGCGTCGTCGCGGTGAACGCCTACGACTTCCGCGGCGGGGTCGCCCGCTCCAGCCTGCTCGCCCGATTCGTCGTCAGCGGCGCCCTCGCCCCCGGGGTGGGCACGATGATCGCGGGGCTCCAGCCCAAGCCCGCCCTCCGCGCGATCATGCAGGGCGGCCTCGGCGACAAGAGCGCGCTGCGGGAGGACTACCTGGACGAACTCCTCCAGGTGGGCCGCGGTCCCGGCTACCCGGTCGTCGCCCGGGGTGTGTTCCAGGCCATGCCCAGCCTCATCGCCGCCCGCTCGCGCTACACCGAGGTCAAGGCCCCGATCCACCTCGTCTACGGGGAGAAGGACTGGTCCCGGCCCTCGGACCGCGAGGCCAACAGGCGGTTGCTGCCCGCCGCCGACTTCACGCAGGTGCCGAAGGCCGGCCACTTCATCGCCCTGGAGAGGCCCGACGTACTGGCCGGCCTGCTCAACGAGGCGGCGTGACCGCCCGTCCGGCGGTACGGGGCTGGTGACGCACTGACTTGCCACCGGAAACCGATCGGTTTACAGTCGATGAAACCGATCGGTTTCCCATTCTCTGGAGGCAGTTGTGACAACACTCAAGGGCGCCACCGTCCTCGTCACCGGAGGCGGCCGGGGCATCGGCAGGGCGCTGGTCGAGGAACTCTTCGACCGCGGCGCAGCCAAGGTCTACGCGACGGCCCGCGACCCGCGCACCGTGACCCACTCCCGCGCCGTCGCGCTCCCCCTGGAGGTGACCGACCCGGCGTCCGTGACGGCCGCCGCCGAACGCGCCCAGGACGTCACCGTCCTGATCAACAACGCCGGCGCCTCGGTCCGCGCCTCCTACCTCGACTCCCCGATGCAGGACGTACGCCAGGACCTGGAGACCAACTTCTACGGCCCGCTGCTGCTCACCCGCGCCTTCGCGCCGATCATCGAGCGCAACGGCGGCGGACACATCCTCAACGTCCACTCCGCCCTGTCGTGGCTGGCCGACGGCACGCCCTACAGCGCCTCGAAGGCCGCCCTGTGGTCGCAGACCAACTCCCTGCGCCTGGAACTGAAGCCGCGCGGCATCGCGGTGACCGGCCTCCACGTCGCCTACGTGGACACCGACCTGACGTCGGGGCTCGACGCGCCCAAGGCCGACCCCCGCGACGTCGCGCGGGCGGCGCTCGACGGCATCGAGGCGGGAGCCCACGAGGTCCTCGCCGACGACACCACCCGCTGGGTCAAGTCCCAGCTGTCCGCGGATCTGGAAGCGCTGTACGCCCAACTGAACCAGTAGCACGCCGAGACCGGGCCCTGCCGATCCGGCGAAGGCCCCCCTGATGTCAAAGACCCGACCCGTCCGCGGTACGACGTGGCGGAGGGCTGCGCGAAGATCCTCGCCGATTCGGCACCGCACACCGCGCTGACCGGTGGCGGCGGAAACCGTGGCGCCGCCGACCGGTCGGAGACCCTGCTCGTACGCCCGCCGAAGACCGTGCGACGAGTGCTGGAGAGCCGCCCCCGCATCCGGTACGCGGGGCGGCGGCGAGGAGACGGGCCCCGTGCGCCTCCGCTCTCACCACCGGCCCTCACCCCGCGCGTCCGCCGTGCGCCCTGCCCGGCGTCCGGCCGAACTCGCCGCCGAACACGGCCTGCCGGCCCCACCCCCCACCGAAGTGCGTGACGCGGTCACGCGTACCTCACCCCACGTCAGACAACAGGAAAGGAAGCCCGATGGCCGGTAAGAACAGGCTCGGCGACCATCCCACCGTCGTGAAGGTCCGCCAGCGGGACGATCGCGGCGTCACCCGGCCCACCGGGCCGCTGGACGCCGACCGGCTGCGGCAGTTGTGCCTCGACGCGGGTGCGGACGACGTCGGGTTCGTCGAGATCGGCCGGGCGGACATCGCCGACCAGCGGGCGGACCTGGAAGCCGCGCTGCCGGGTGTCCGTACGCTGATCAGCTTCGTGACCCGGATGAACCGGGAGAACATCCGCACCCCGGCGCGCTCGGTGGCCAACCTGGAGTTCCACCACACAGGCGACCACACCAACGAGATCGGGCGGCACGTGGTGGGGGAACTGGAGGCGATGGGCGTACGCGCCATCAACCCCGCGATGGGCTTTCCGATGGAGATGGACAAATTCCCCAGGAAGGCGTGGGTCGTCTCCCACAAGCCGGTCGCCGTGGCGGCCGGACTCGGCCGGATGGGAATCCACCGCAACGTCATCCACCCCCAGTTCGGCAATTTCATCCTCCTGGGCACCATCCTCGTCGACGCCGAGGTCAGCGAATACACCCGGCCCATCGACTACAACCCCTGCCTGGAATGCAAACTGTGTGTGACGGCCTGCCCGACCGGGGCGATCGCGTCCGACGGGCATTTCAACTTCTCCGCCTGCTACACGCACAACTACCGCGAATTCATGGGGGGATTCGGCGACTGGGCGGAACAGGTCGCCGAGAGCCGCACCGCCGACGACTACCGCTCGCGCGTGAGCGACGCCGAGAGCGCGTCCATGTGGCAGAGCCTGTCCTTCGGCGCCAACTACAAAGCGGCCTACTGCATGTCGGTGTGCCCGGCCGGCGAGGACGTCATCGGGCCCTGGCTGGAGAACCGCAAGTCCCACCTGACCCAGGTCGTACGCCCCCTGATGGACAAGGAAGAGACCGTCTACGTCGTCTCCGGCTCCGACGCCGAGCAGCACGTGGCCAAACAGTTCCCCAACAAGCGGACGAAACACGTCGCGATGAGCCTGCGCGCGCACAGCATCGACGGCCTCGTGGAAGGCATGCCGCTGATCTTCCAGCGCGAACAGGCCAAGGACATGTCCGCCACCTACCACTTCACCTTCACCGGCGACGAGTCCCGGCAGATCACCGTGACCATCCGCGACCGCGAACTCGGCATCACCGACGGACACCACGGCGACGCGGACCTCAAGGTCACCGCCGACACGGCCACCTGGCTGCGGTTCCTCACCAAACCGACCGTGCTGGCCTGGGCCCTCGTCCGCCGGCAGATCAAACTCCAGGGCTCTCCCCGGCTGTTGCGCGAATTCGGCCGCTGCTTCCCGTCCTGACCGGCCACGGAATCGCGTACCACCGAATCACCCCCACGAGAAGAAAGTCAGGCCATGAGCAATCCCGGCACCGAGGTCGAACTCGACCTCGTACTCGACCGCAAAGAAGCGATAGCCGACGGCGTCGTCCTGCTGACACTGCGCGCCCCGGCAGGCCGGCCCCTCCCGGAATGGGAACCGGGAGCACACATCGACCTGGTCCTGCGAGCCGGCCTCGTCCGGCAGTACTCGCTGTGCGGCGACCCGGCGGACCGGTCCCGCCTCCAGGTCGCGGTGCTGCGCGAACCGGAGAGCCGGGGCGGGTCGAGCCACGTGCACGACGCGCTCACCGCGGGCGAACCCGTGCGCATCCGCGGCCCGCGCAACCACTTCCCCCTCGTGAAGGCCAAGAACTACCTGTTCATCGCCGGCGGCATCGGCGTCACCCCGATCCTCCCCATGATCGCGGCCGTCGACGCGACCCGCGCCGACTGGCGCCTCGTCTACGGCGGCCGTACCCGAGCGTCCATGGCCTTCGCCGAGACCCTGCGACAGACGTACGGAGACCGGGTGACCCTGCACCCCCAGGACGAGTACGGCCTCCTGGACCTGCCCTCCCTGCTCGGCAAGCCGCAACGGAAGACGGCCGTCTACACCTGCGGTCCCGAACCCCTCCTCGCGGCCGTCGAGACCGGCTGCGAGAAGTGGCCCGCCGGCTCCCTCCACCTGGAGCGCTTCGCCCCGAAACAGGACGCCGACACCGGCCCGCGCACCACCTTCGAGGTCGAACTCGCCCAGAGCGGCCGGACGCTGAAGGTCTCCCAGGACATGACCATCCTGGAAGCCGTCGCGGACGCCGGCGTCTCCGTGATGACCTCCTGCGAGGAAGGCATCTGCGGCACCTGCGAGACGACCGTCCTCTCCGGCGAGATCGACCACCGCGACTCCGTCCTGGACGACGAGGAACGCGCCGCCGGCGACACCATGATGATCTGCGTCTCCCGCGCCAAGGGCGACCGCCTGGTCCTCGACCTCTGATCTCCGTCCGACCAATGAAAACGCGATTGCCCGGAGAGGAATACCAGAAATGACCGAGGACTCACGGCAGAAGAAGTTCTACGCCCTCAACCTGTTCGATGTGGTCGACCTGGAGAAATACCTCACGTATTTCAGCCGGCTGCCCGAAGTCGCTCCGCGATACGGCGGGCGCATGGTGGCATTCGGCCGCTTCCAGGACAACGTGGCCGGTGACCTCACGCCACGGCAGGTCCTGTTCCTCGTCGAATGGGAGTCGGAAGAGGCGTTCAACAGCTTCCGGGACGATCCCGAGCTGGCCGACCTGCATCCCCTGCGGGAGAACGGGACCGCCTCCTACGTCTGGCAGACGTTCGGCGGCCTCGACATGAGCGACCCCACCGCCGTCTCCCTCGACGATGTACTGGCCGTGCTCAAGCCCTGACACCCGCGGCCCAGGGCCGCCGCTCGCGTTCGCGCGGGCTGAGGCCGCGCGGCGGTTCGAGCCCGGTGCCGGGCGGTGAGCGTGGCGGCCCAGCCGGGCACGGCCTCCACGGTGAAGTCGCCGCCCAGCGGCGCCGGACGCTCGCGCATCCGGTACTCGCCCTGATGCCGGGGGAACGAGGCGCAGCCGCCGCCGTCCCGGACCTCCACCACCAACTGCCCGTCGGTCACCTTCCAAGCCACGCGGATCGGGCGGGGGAGGGTGTGCTCCAGCATGCCGAGCACGCGGCCACGGGCCACGGCGGACGCGGCTACGACGCCTCCATACGCTGGGAGAGAGCCGTGCCGTGCCGATGCCGTCGGGGCCGCGGGGGAATGCCGGGGGAGTGTGCCCGTGCGGTCCGGAGTGTGCGGATTCCATGGTGCGGCAGGGCGGCGTATTCAAGACAGGGCAGGCAGGAAAGAAGCATCGGGCGGAACAGGAAAAGGGTGATCACGTGAAAGAGATCAAAGTCAGCCGGGTTCTCTCTTTCCGTACGCGCGGCCCCGAGGAAAAGACCTGGCCGGAGCGTGAGGAAACCGTCCGGGACGGTATCGAGGGCGACGAGGGCGGAGGGGAGAGCGGGATACGTGAACCGCGTACCGACCCGCCGGTGAATCCCGGACACGGCCAGGAACGCGCCACCCCCGAGAGCGACGGGCAATGAAAGGTTCGTGAAGGGAGCGCCGGCCGATCGTTTCCGCGCCTAGTGTTGCCGCTGACAGCGATCCCCGAAAAGGGAAAGATCACTTGCTCAGGGGGAACATGTGAAACGACGCGTCATTTTCATGCTGGCCGCATTGGCCGGAATATTCACGCTGCTGACGGCCGGCCCGGCGCAGGCCCAGCCCCGGACGGCGGACGCCGGTTCCGGCACCCGCTCGCTCCCTGCCAAGGTGGAGCAGCGTATCGCCGCGCTGGAGGCGTCCGGCGCGAAGATCCTGGACGTCGCCTCCGCACCGTACGTGAAAGCGGACGCGAAGACCGACGCGAAGAAACTCGCCTACGGCACCGGGGAGAGCGGAAAAGCGGAGGCCACTCCGGCCGCCTATCCCACCGGCTGCGGTCTCTGGGTCCTGGTGTACCGCCAGGGAAACCTGATCTACAACGACTCCCTCACCTCCTGCCTCTACCAGGTGCTCGACATCCAGATGCACAGCGGACTCGCCTGGTCACGCTGGTTCGGCTGGGAGGAGCTCTACTCCCAGACCTTCGACACCGACGACAGTTCCTCCCTGGACACCTATATCTGGGTGGACTGCACCGGCAGTGGAACCCATGACTATCAGGGTGTCACCAATGGATTCATCGAGACGTACAGCGGCGACGAATATTCCGCCGCCGCGTACGACCAGATCGACCGCATCGAATGCGGCTGACCACCCTCGGTGAATAAACCCGGAGGGGCCCGCGCTTTTCGCGGCGCAGGCCGTTCCGGCCGGGAGAGAGAGCCTGCTCGCCCGGACGCGCGCCGGGGAAGGCCACCGTCGATCCGCCCGGGGCGAGCCGTACGCTCGGACCGACCGGTCGCCCCACCGGAGGATGGCTCACGACGTCGTCCAGGAGCGGCTGGTGTCGATGATCCTGTGTGGCCCGCCCGGCTGTGGCAAGACCTCCCTCGCCCGCCTCCTGGCCGAGCGGACGCGACTCGCCTTCGAACCGCTGTCGGCGACCTCCGGAAGGTCTTCCAGACCGCCACCCGGCGCCGTCAACTCGGCCGGGGCACCCTCCTGTTCGTCGACGAGATCCACCGCTTCAACCGCCCCCAGCAGAACAGCTTCCTGCCGTACGCCGAGGACGGCACCGTCGTCCTGGTCGGCGCGACGACCGAGGACCCGAGTTTCGAACCTCGGCTACGGCGAGGACCGACCAGTCCGCCCCCGACACCGCCGACGGCTGGAGCGGTGGTCGCACCTGCGTGCCCGCCGGTGGGAATCACGGGACGTGAACCGCGCCGACGCGGCGGACGAGCCCATCGCGCGCGGGATCTTAGCAAGATGATCGCAAGCAGATGCTAAAGATTCGATCAAATAGGTCGATCGGATGAGGACGGGCCGTTTCGCCGGACAGGGCGGGGCGGTGGCCCGGACAATCTTGATCGAGGTGCGTTCCGCCCCGGGCGCCGTGTTCCGTCGCCCGGACGTCTTCCACTAATCCTGGAGTATCCATGCGACACGCTGTCTCCCGCCCCCGCACACGAGCCCTGGCCGTAGGGCTCACGCTCGCCGCGGCCAGCCTCTTACCTCTCGGCTCCGCCGGCGCGGCCGACGAGTACGAGTGGGCCGCGCTCGGCGACTCCTTCACCGCCGGCGTCTTCGTCGGCGACCCGCAGCCCCCGCTGGGCGATCCGTCGCAGGACGGCTGCGCCCGGACCAGCGGCTCCTACCCCAGCCTGGTCGCACGGGAACTCGCCGCCTCCCCGCCGGGCAAGCACGTCCGCCTGACCAACGTCGCGTGCAGCAGCGCCGTCATCGCGAACGTCGCGAAGGTCAAGCAGACGCCGATCAGCCCGGTCGAGATCCCGCCCGGCGGCTGGCCCGCGGTGGACACGCAGATCAAGCGGGCCGGGCTCGACGCCGGGACCGACGTCGTCACCATCGCGATCGGCGGCAACAGCCTGCCCTTCGGCGACATCTTCCCCAAGTGCCTCGAACTGGGCGCGACCGACAAGTCCTGCCGCGAGTACTTCACCAACCCGCCCGCCGGGGTGGAGAGCGTCCGCGAGCGGCTCACCCGGGTCCAGAACGAGTACACCGAGATGCTGGCCGAGGTGCACCGGGCCGCCCCCAACGCCAAGGTGATCAACATCGGGTACCCGACCATCATGCCGACCCGGGGCAGCGCCTGTGACCGAGGCTCCCTCACCGAACTCGACACGACCACCCACGCCGACGTCGACTGGCTCCGCGACGACGTCCTCAAGCCGCTGAACAAGGCGCTCCAGCGGGCCTCGACGTCCTTCGGGGACCGCTACCTCAACGTCTTCTCGTCCAGCGAGGGCCACGATGTCTGTCAGCCCGAGGGCACCAAGTGGATGGAGGGGATCTGCGGCGACGCCGCGGACTACTGGCCCACCACGTTCCCCGGCACGGGCGTGGACTGCGCCCCCATCGGCAAGCACGCCACGATGATCCACCCCAATGCCGCGGGACACGCTAACACCGCGGTCCACGTGGAGAAGGCGATCCGCCTGGCCCTGCGCCAGCACTGACCCAGCACCGCGAACCCCGACGCCGGAGCCCGACCGACGGCTCCGGCGTCAGGGGCGTACGGGGGTCAGGCCGGCAGCAGCGCCTCGATCCGGGCGACGACCTCGGGATCGTCCGGCTTCACGCGCGACCCGATGCGGTGCGCCACCGCGCCGTCGGGCGAGACGAGGAACTTCTCGAAGTTCCACTCGATGTCCCCGGCCACCCCCTGGTCGTCGGGGGCTGCGGTGAGGATCTCGTACACCGGATGCCGTCGCGCCCCGTTCACCTCCACCTTCTCGAAGAGGGGGAAGGTGACGCCGTACATGGTCGAGCAGAACTCCTGGATCTCCTCGGACGTGCCCGGCTCCTGCTGCCCGAACTGGTTGCAGGGGAAGCCCAGGACGGCGAACCCGCGGGGTCCGTAGCGCCGGTGCAGTTCTTCGAGCGCCGCGTACTGCGGTGTACGCCCGCACTGCGAGGCCACGTTGACCACGAGAAGGGCCTTGCCCCGGTAGGGGCTCAGATCACCGGGCTTCCCGGCGAGTGTGCGGACGGGGATGTCGTACAGGGACATGTCGGTGCGTCGCTCCCCTTGTGTCGGTGACGGGCGGGCCGGGATCGTTCAGCCGGCCGCGGTGACGTCCTGGTAGCTCTTGCGGAAGGCGGTGACGACGGCGTCGACGTCCGCGTCGGTCATGGCGGCGCCCAGGCCGACCGTGACGGAGCGGCCGAGGAGCCCTTCGCTGATCCGGTAGCGCGGGGGACGCTCCCACTCCACGCCCCAGGGTGTGCGCCCCTCCCGTACGGCGCGGTTGGCCGTGACCGGCTGACCCTGGTACATGGTGTGCGCCGGGATGCCGGCGGCGTTCAGGTCGGCGACGAAGGCGCGCGCCTGGAGGCGGGAGTCGAGGAACAGCGTGAGGTCGCCGCCCGAGCCCTCCTCGTCCGGCAGCCTCCGCCAGCGGACCGCCAGGTCGGCGGTCTCGCCGCGCACATGGCGTGCCACGTCCCGCAGTCGCCGGCACATCGGGGCCAGCCGGGGAAGCTGCGCGGACAGGACGGCCGCCGTCAGCTCGGTCATGCGCTGGTTGACGCCGACGAACGGCGGGCTGTCGCCGCTCCCGCGCGTCGCGCCCTTGGAGGTGGTGAACTGGCCGCCCTGGTCCTGGTACCGGGCCACCCGGTCGTACACGTCGGCGTCGGCCGTGGTGACCGCGCCGCCCTCGCCGGCGGTGATGTTCTTGTCGAGCTGGAAGCTGAACGCGCCCGCGTCGCCGAGACCGCCGACGGGCCGCCCCCGGTACCGGACGCCGGCGGCCTGCGCCGCGTCCTCGACCACCCGCAGTCCGTGCCGCCGCGCGACCTCCAGGAGCGGGTCCATGTCGGCGGCGGCGTTGCCCAGGTGCACCGGCATGACACCCCAGGTCCGCTCGGTGATGCGCTCCTGAAGCAGCGCGGGGTCCAGGGTCAGCGTGTCGTCGACCTCGGCGAAGACGGGGACGGCGCGGGCGGCGACGACGGCGCCGACGCTGCCGACGAAGGTCACCGCGGGCACGATCACCTCGGCGCCGGCCGGTATCCCGAGGCCGATCAGCGCGGCGGTGAGCGCGGCGGTGCCCGAGGACACGGCGACGGTGTGCGCGACCCCGGCGGCCTCGGCGAACGCCGCCTCGAACAGGTCGGTCCGGTGGCCCAGGTCCGGCCCGTAGTAACGGAACAGCGACCGGGACCGGATCACCTCCAGGGCGGCGGCCTCCTCTTCCTCGCCCCACAGCGCGAGGGCCCGCCAGGTCTCGTACCGCATCGCCGGGCCGTCCGTCACGCGTCCGCCTCCGTCACCGTGTCGAGGTCCGTCGCGCTGTGCGCCACCACGAAGTCCTCCAGGAAGAGGTAGTCGAGCTGGCTCGGTCCGAAGAAGGCCAGCGCCTGCTCGGGGGTCTCCACGATCGGCTCGCCGCGGTCGTTGAAGGAGGTGTTGAGCACCACGGGTACGGAGGTGAGCTCGCCGAACCGTTCCACCAGGTCGTAGAAGGCGCCGTTCGCCTCCGGCGTCAGCGTCTGGACCCGCGCCGTCCCGTCCACGTGGGTGATGGCCGGCACCTCCTGGCGCTTGTCCTCCCGCACCGGCGCGACGAGCAGCATGTACGGCGACTCGATGTCGAGCTCGAAGTACTCGGCGGCCCGGTGGGCCAGGACGGCGGGGGCGAAGGGACGGAACGCCTCGCGGTGCTTGACCTTGCTGTTGAGGATGTCCTTCATCTCCGCGCGGCGCGGGTCGGCGAGGATGCTGCGGTGGCCGAGGGCGCGCGGCCCGAACTCCGAGCCTCCGGTGAACCAGCCGATGAGCGCGCCCTGCGGCAGCAGTCCTGCGGCCAGCCGGGCCGGCTGCCGCACCCGCCGGTGGGGCAGGCCCGAGGCGTCGAGCGCGCGCTGGATCTCCTCGGTGGTGTAGCGGCGGCCGAGGTAGGTGTGGCGCTGCGGCCGGGGGGCGGTGCGCGGGGCCTTCGGGCCCCGTGGCCGGGGCTGTCCGCCGAGGACGTGGTAGCCGTAGTAGGCGCAGCCGACCGCGCAGCCGTTGTCGCCGGCGGCGGGCTGGGCGAAGACGTCGGTGAACGGGGTGTCGCGCAGGATCTTGCCGTTGGCGACCGAGTTGAGGACGACACCGCCGGCCAGGCACAGGCGGGTGAGGCCGGTCTCCCGGTGCAGCCAGCCCGCAGCATGCAGGACGGCGGTTTCCAGCAGGTCCTGAGCGGCCCAGGCGAGGTCGGCGCCGCGCGCGAACCGCTCGTCGCCCTCGAAGCCGTCCAGGGCGTGCTCGACGAAGTCCAGCAGCCCGCCGTCCTTCAGGTGCAGTTCGAACCGGCCTTCCGGCAGCAGGCCGAGGTGGCGCCGGAACTCCGCCCGGTAGCGGTCGGTGCCGTAGGGCGCCAGACCCATCGTCTTGCCGTCCTCGGTCAGGTACCAGGGGCCCTCCTCGTAGAGGGTGAAGCCGATGGCCCTGCTGACCGCCTTGTACATGAAGCCCAGCGAGTGGTCGCTGTCGCCGGCCTGGTAGACCCGGGCCTCGCGCAGGCCGTCGGTGCTCCAGTTGGTCCCGAACACCTTGGACAGCTCGGTGAGCTCCGTGCCGTTGCCGACCGACATGGTCAGGGTCTCGACGCCCTGGCGCTCGAACAGGCTGCCCGCCCCGTCGACCACGAGGACCGCGGCCTCCTCGAAGGGCGAGGGCAGGAAGGCGCTGGCGGCGTGCGCCAGGTGATGCCGGATGAGGGTGGTCCGGCTGCGGAACGGGAAATAACAGCTGGGCAGCAGGGTGTCGTCCGCGACGATCGTGTCCACATCGGCGAGACGGGCCCCGTGGGTCGAGAGGCAGTACCGCCAGCACTGGTTCACCAGAGAATTCACATTGACGGCGTATTTGCGGCGCCTCAGCCGCTCCTCTTCAATACCGACGGCGATCTCGCCGTTCTCGACGAGACAGGCAGAGAAGTCGTGGTTGGAACCGCCGAGCCCCAGAGCTAGCATACTGCCGTCCTTACTCCCGTTGCAGGTCTGCGGATTTGGCGAGTACTTGGCGCATACGTGGTGCGTAACGGTACCCGGTCGCAACGAGTCAGTCAGCAGGCACATATGAGCCATCCTGAGGCCGGATCAAGTCGAGTTCCGGCCGAACGACAACGCCCCCAGCAGCCTTCATTGCCCCTGTCTTGAAGGTGAAGTTAGGATCGTCGCTCAACGGAAGAGTCGTGCGCGAATACGACCTGGGTGCGGTGATAGGCATGGCCCTGAAGAGTCATTACCGTGATGCGATGTTCGCGAATCGCGATGGGCAGGACCGGCTCAAACTCCTGATGAACGACATGGTCATCGAGGAGCAGCTGTGCCAGATGCGGTGCTCCTACTGCCTCACCGAGGACTTCAACCTCCTCATGGCGGTCCCGGACGCCCGGCTGCGCCTGACCACCGACCGGCGCGCCGACTGGCACGAGATCCTCGACGCCTACCACCGCCAGGTGGACAGCCCCATCATGCGCCTGAGCGGCGGCGAGTTCTTCTGGCTGAAAGGCTCCACCGAGTTCGTCGCGGAGTGCAGCGAGAAGTACGAGGTCGTCCAGGTCATCACCAACGGCGCCTTCCTGACGCCGCACCGCCTTGAGGCCCTCGCCGAGCTGGGCAACGTCCAGTTGTGCCTCTCCCTCGACGGCCACACGCTGGAGATGAACGGCCACCGGCTGCCGCCGAAGCAGCACAAGCTCTTCGACGTCATCATGCGCCACCTGGACCACGCGGTGGAGCTGGGCATCCCCATCGAGATCCAGTCGGTGATCAGCGACCTCAACGCCACCGGCCAGGCGGACTTCGCCGAGTTCCTGCTCGAACGGTACGGGCGCGGCGTGATGCTCTACTTCTTCCCGGTGCGCGGCGAGACCAGGACCACCCACGCACCGCCCCTCGGCGACCATTTCGCGCCACTTCTCGAACGGTACGACGAACTGTCCGCCGTCCTTCCCCCGCGGGCCTTCGTGGAACATATCGGGAATCAGCTGAGCACCGGCGTCCGCACCCTGCGCTGTTATGCGACGGCTACCATGGTGCAACTCTTCGGACAGGGAGACGTCTCCTGCTGCCCGTACGCCTGGCTCAAACCCATGGGCAACATCAAGGAGAATCCCCAACTCATCCACGAACAGTTCGGAAAACATCAGCACTACGATATGTTCATGCAGCCCAGGCCGCGCTTCCCGTATTGCAAGAGCTGCACCGGACCGATCGACGTGGTCAATCTCTATCTGTTCGGCAACATCACCGAGCAGGAAATCGCGCGCTGCGCCCCGTACGCCGGACCCCGCGCCCTGGAACGGCTACGAGAATTGAAATCGGCGTTCACGCCGGTCTTCGAGCCGGCCGAGGAGCCGTCACCCCGCTGAGGTCACGAGGAGACGTAATGATTTCCGTGGATGGGATTTCCGACGACGATTTCGCCGGAGCCGGGCTCGAGCGGCTTCTCGCGCTCCCGCAGCACGATCTGCTCACGCTCGCCGGCGACTGGCTCGGTGAGCTGGCGCCGTGGCGGAATCCCGAGACCCTGGCGGCGATCTCCACCACCCTGGCCGCCGAGTCCGTCCTGTCCTCGCTGTTCGTCTTCGGGGAGCAGGTGGCGGAGTCCGACGTCCGCTCGGAGGTCCCCGGACCCCTCCTCGACCTGCTGCTGCGCGCCCGGGTCCTGTCCGAGGAGTCCGGGAAGATATCGGCCGACTACTGCCTGGTCCGCGGCGAGGGCATGGCGCTGCTCGCGGCCTGGCGGGCGGCGGGACGGGACACGGGCTCGTACGCGCCCTGGGTCGGCACCGACTCGATGACGCTCTCCCGGCTGGTGGCGGCGCGCCGGGGCGCCCGGTCGGCCCTGGACCTGGGCTGCGGCACCGGCATCCTCGGACTGTCGGCGGCCCGCAACGGCGCCGAGGTGGTCTCGGTCGACGTCAACCCGGAGTGCACCGCCGCCGTGACGGTCAACGCCCGCATCAACGGGCTGGGGGAGAGGCTGACCGCCGTCGAGGGGGACATCATGTCCCTGTCCCTGGACTCCCGGTTCGACCTGGTCGTCTCCAACCCGCCCTGTCTCCCGCTGCGCCGCGGCTCGCTCGGCTGGCTGGCCGGCGAGGCGGGTCTTGACGGCCTGGAGTTCTTCTGGGAACTCCTGCGCCAGGTCCCCGGGCTGATCACCCGGGACGGCGAGGCGCTGCTCCAGGCCGCGGCCTACGGGGACGAGCGCGGGCCGTTCTTCGTCCAGGAACTGGAGGCCGAACTGCGCCGCCTGGGCGTCGTCGGGCGCCTGCTGCTGCGGCCCTCCACCCCCCCGCGCTGGCCGGCCTTCGCGCCCCGCGACGAGGAACAGCAGCTCACCGGCCCGCTCGGCGACGAGGTCCGGGAGTACGTCACGGGGATCGGCGCCACCCACTACTACGGATTCGTCCTCTCGGTGCGCCAGGGCGGCGAGGGCCTGGCGGTGGGCCGCTTCCGGTGACCCGCCACCCGGGGGCGGCGCCGGCCCACGGCCGCGCCCCGGGTCATCCGGTGACCGTCGGCCCGAGGTCGGCGCGCTCCCGGGCCGCGACCGCGTCGGCGACCTCCATCAGCGTCAGGTGCGTGGTGTCGACCAGCCGGACGCCGGGCACGTCGGGCACCTCCGCGTCGAGGTGACGCTCCGCCAGCCGGCCCTCCACGAACAGCCGGCCGCCCGCGTCGTTCTCGATCCGGGCGGCCAGCGCCTCCGCGTCCGCCCGCAGGCCGTAGTAGACCGCGTCCACGCCGAGCTCCTCGAACACCTTCTGGAACCGCTCGTAGGCGCGGCCCGCGAGGACCACCCCGGTGACGATCACGACGCGGGCACCCCACTCCCGGTAGACGGGCAGGGCCGCGCGCACGGTCGAGGCCATCAGGTCGTACACCTCCTCGCCGCCGTTCCACGGGTGGACGATGGGGTCGCAGTCCATCGCGGCGGCCGGGACGCCGTACCGCGTCACCAGCTGGTGCCCCAGCCGGGTCTTGCCGACGCCCGGGGCCCCGGTGATCACCACGGCGCGCATCAGCTGGCCCCCTCGCGGACCGTGCCGACCAGGCGGAAGCCCAGGTGGGGGATCTTCAGGAGCTTCGCGCCGGAGTCGATGTCCAGGAACTTCTGCTTGAGGACCGAGGTCACCTTGTTCACGTCCTCCCCGCCCGTGGCCCGGGTGAGTTCCTCGCGGGAGACGATCTGGCCGGGCCGGTCGGACAGCAGGCGCAGCAGCCCCGCCTCGGCGTCGGTCACGGGCAGCGACTTCGCGGCGGAGTTCAGCGAGCCGTTCGCGAGTGTGAGCACCTGGGTGTTCTCGGACGGTGTGACCGTCTTGAGGTAGCTGAGGGTCTCCACGAGTCGGGACCGGCGCAGGGGGCTGGCCAGCGTGAAGCCGTAGCCGGCGGTGACCGCCGCGAGGACCTCGGTGGCGGAGACGCCGTCCAGCACGGCGACGGCGTAACCGCCCCGGCTTTTGAGGTCCGTCACGGACAGGTCGTCGGGGCGGGCGGCGGCGACCCGGGTGAAGGAGACCAACTGCGCGCCGGGCGGCGGGGCGTGACCTGTCGCGGGGTCGGTGACATGCAGGGCGAGGCCCACCTCGGCGCACGCCTCCGCGAGCACCTCCAGGTCCGCCGGTGTCAGGGACTGAGCCAGTGCGTACATGGGAAACCCTTCACAGAGCGGCGGGGCCGCGGTCGCTTGTCGGGGGAGGGGGTCAGGGGCGCATCAGCCAGATCCGCTCGGCGGCGGGGAACCCGGAGCCCTCCGCCAGGCGCACACCGTGCCGGCGGACGCGCTGGATGATGCCCTTGCGTACCTGGATACGGTAGGCGCCCAGCGCCTCGCACTTGGTGAGCAACGCTTCGCCGTCCACGGGCAACAGCTCGGGGCGCAGTCCGCCGAGTCCCTGCCCGGCCAGGCGTTCGCCGAGGTGCTTCGCGGTCTCCTCCGCGCTGGAGAACAGGGAGTAGGGCTGGTCCTCGTAGAAGGCGAGCCGCGCCGCGGCGAGCCGGCCGGTGCGGGCCAGTTCGAGGACCGCCTCCCGGCAGGCGACGTGGTCGACGTGACCGCCGACGGCCAGGGGCGCGTAGACCGGGCCGGTGCCCTCCAGCAGGGGGGCGAGCCGCTCGGTGAGGGCGTCGAAGAGCCGCGGTTCCTCCCGGGCGGACGCGCCGGACCAGGCCGGGTCGGTGAAGAACCCCTCCCGCCTCAGGTCGCGGTCGGCGGCGTCGACGAAGCCCAGCAGCTCCACCCGGGCGCCCAGCACCCGCGCGGCGACGTCCTCCTCGGCCAGCAGCAGACGCCGGGTCAGCTCCGGGCGCTCGCCGTAGTACGGGTCCTTGGTCCAGGTCTCGACGCTGAAGACGTCGAGGAACCGGGCGCCGTGCCGGGCCACCGTGCCGCCGAGGGCCAGCGCGGCGTCGTCCGGATGCGGGGACACGACCAGCGCGGGTCCGGCGGGCGGGGGGCCGGGCGGGAGCGGGGGTGCCATGAGCAGCAGTCCCTGCCGGCGCCACCCGGCGATGGTCTCGCGGTCGGCCGCAGGGAACCCGCCGAGGGGGCGGCTGCCGTCGCAGCGCGCCAGCAGGGCGGTGTCCCGGTCCGACAGAGGACCGTGTCCGTCGACCTGACGTCCCAGGAAACGGAGCATCCCGCCTGCTGTCTCCACGTGCGGCAGGGCCGCCGGGGACCACGTGTCAGGAATCTCCGTCATGTAACTCCGATAACGCCGACGACTCTGACGACTCTGATGACTCCGAGCCCGCGGTGACGAATGACAGACGCCATATGGCCGGAGCATACAGATCGCCTCCACAGGCGCCCAGAGCCCGATCCGAAGCGGCAGAAAATGAGGGGACGGGTGGCCGAAAATACCGTGCCCGGATGATCATTGTCCGCGCCGGGAACCATCGGGACGATAGCTTTCCGGTCATTCATCTCGGCTCACGCACCCCCTTCCGAAGCCCCTCTCCCGACCCCGGCTGCGGCCGGTCCCGCACCGGCTCGGACACGATGGAATACCCATGTCAGCGCCCCTTTATCCGGAGCGCCCACGAGCGGCCGTCCCGGGCTCGCCCCGTGAACGTGATCAAGCCGTCGGCATGGCCGAACACAGGTAAAACGCAGGGAATAGGCCACGGCAGCGGCCCGTTTCCGGACGCGCCATTGCGCCGGAGATCTTCTGCTGTAGCCTCAAAGTGCGATTTGACCTGTCGGGCGACTCAGAGGACGAGGCAGGGGAATGGAGACTCGCGTACTGCTTGTTCAACAAGGAGTCTGGGGAAATTCCGCGGCCTCCATGCCCCTGGCGATCGGCTACCTCAAGGCCTACGCCGAAGCGGACGACCGCATTCGACGCCGTATGGACATCTCCATCAGGAACTACCCGGGCGACGCCGGCCTCAACGCCATGGCCCGGGACCTGATCCGGGACGGCTGTCCCGACATCCTCTGCTTCTCCGTCCTCGGCTGGAACTTCCGCGCCTTCGGCACGCTCGCCGAGACGTTCAAACAGATGAACCCGCAGGGCTGGGTCGTCTTCGGCGGCAACCACGTCGCCTACCAGGCCGAGCGGGTCCTGCGCATGTACCCCCAGGTCGACGTGGTGGTGAACGGCGAGGGAGAGCTGATCTTCCGGGACCTGCTGAACGGCTACCTCGACGGCGCCGAGCGCGGCGGACTCCACGAGATCGGCGGCATCTCCTTCCGCGAGGCCGACGGGAACCTGGTCACCACCCCCGAACGCGAACGCATCCAGGACCTGGAGATCCTGCCGTCCCCCATTCTCACCGGAGCGATTCCGCTGGCCGGCGACAAGGGCGGTTTCCGCTACGACTACGCGCTGATGGAAACGAACCGCGGCTGCCCGTACAAGTGTTCCTTCTGTTATTGGGGCGGCGCCACCGGGCAGAAGATCCGGGCGTTCTCCCGGGAGCGGCTGCGCGAGGAACTCGAACTTCTGGGGCGGCATGGCGCTGAAATCCTGATGCTCGCCGACTCCAATTTCGGGCTCCTGCGCCAGGACGAAGAATTCCTGGACGACATGCTCCGGGTGCGCCGAAAGTACGGGTTCCCGAAGCGGCTGGAAACCTCCTGGGCGAAGAACAAGTCTCCCGGCTTCTACCGCATCATGGAGAAGATGAAAGAGTCAGGGATGCACAGCGCGTTCATCCTCGCCCTCCAGACGATGGACGATTCCGTACTGGATCTCATGCGCCGGCGGAACATGAAGCTGAACGACTGGGAAAGTCTCGTCGCCTGGCTCACCGACCACGGCATCACCCCCTATCTGGAGTTGATCTGGGGGGCGCCGGGCGAGACGGTCGACTCGTTCCTGGACGGTTACGACCGGGCGGCACAGCACACGCCGTTCATCGCGGTCCACCCGCTGATGCTGCTGCCGAACACCGAATACCACGACAAGCGCGAAGTCCACGGACTCGTGACCGTGCGCGGTGAGCAGGACGACTTCGACTACGTCCTCGCCCACCGGACGATGACGCTCGCGGACAACGAGCGCATGCTCCGCTTCATCTGCTGGAACCGCGTCCTGGCCCGCAGCCTGTTCCTGCACAACATCTGGGTCGCCCTGCGCTCCCTCGCCGGCATCCCCCAGTCACAGGTGCTCCTCAGCTTCTCCGACTGGATCGAGAAGAGCGAGGACCACGAGGCCAGGGAACTGCACGCGGTGGCCAGGCCGGCGAGCTCCGCCAGCGAACTCGTCGACCCCAACGTCTGGCGGCTGCTCACCAAGCGGCTGCTGCGGCAGTGGTGGGAGGAGGCCATGCGCCCCGCGCTGCCCGAGCACCTGCTGCCGGTCCTCGACGAGGTGTTCCGCTACGACCTGCTGTGCCAGCCGGTCCGCATGCTGCCCGACGGGTCGGGGCCCGAGGAGGACCTCTCGGTCGTCACCCGGCACGGCGAGAACTGGTACCTGCGCAGCGACACGGAGTTCACCCACCCAGTGCCCCGGCTGATCGCCGCCCTGCGGCGCGGCGAGACGGTGAGCACGGAACCCGAACGCCACACCGAGGACTTCTACTACCGGACCGAATTCGGCGGTGACCTCCAGCACTACTTCCGCATGGACCGCTTCCGCGCGCTGACCGAGCAGCAGCTCGACCAGCAGTTCACCAAGGTTTGACCGAGATCCTTCATCACGGGAGACGAGAGACGATGGACCGCGCCGGGCTGATACGGGACCTCCACGAGATAGCGGCGGGCATGACCAAGGGCGAGCACCGGCCGGCACCCCAGGAGGGCGACGCCAGTCTCGTGGACCAGTACGGGTTCAGCTCCCTCGACGCCCTGGAGTACCTGCTGATCCTCGAAGAGAAGTTCGACGTCGTCTTCGAGGACGAGGACCTGACGGAGGAGACCCTCTTCTCCATCGAGGGCCTCGCCACCTACATCCTCCAGCAGAAGGTCGGCGAGAGCCGCACCCTGACGTGACAGCCATGACACCGGCAGCCGCGCGACCGGGGGGAGCGCCCGGCGAGGTGGCGGTCAGCGTGGTCGTACCGACCCGCGACCGGACCACCCGGCTCCTGCTCGCCCTCACGGCCCTGGGACACCAGACCCTGGACCGTGAGCGGTTCGAGGTCGTCCTCGTCGACGACGCACCGGAGCGCGGCGCGGTGCGGGAGGTACTGGCCGCCCTGCCCGCGGGCCTGCCGGTGAGGGAGGCCGCCACGGGCGGGCGCGGGGTGGCCCGCGCCCGCAACACCGGGGCCCGGCTGGCACGCGGGGACCTCCTGCTCTTCCTCGACGACGACACCCTGGCCACGCCCGGGCTCCTGGAGGCGCACCTCGCCGCCCACCGGGGGGCCGCCGCCACCGTGGTGCACGGCGCCGTCACCGACCTGTCCGCGTTCACGCTGACACCCGACCCCCGGCCCCTGCGCACCGCCCTGACCGGCGCCCGCAACCGCACGATCGAGCCCGCCACCCTCACCGATCTCGCCACCGCCGTCCCCCTGCTCGGGCCGCGCCGCTCGTTCATCGAGCGCACCGCCCGCCAGGTGACCCGGTCGCCCGCGTACGCCCCCCTGCGCTGGCTGAGCTGCATCGGCACCAGCACCAGCGTCCGGCGCACGGTGTTCGAAGAGGCCGGCGGCTTCGACGAGCACTACGGGCAGCTGTGGGGCGGCGAAGACCTCGAACTGGGACTGCGGCTCGCCGCAGCGGGCACCGCCTTCGCCCTCCTCGACGCGCCCGCCTACCACCTCCCGACGGCCCGCCGGGACACCGGCGACCTCCTGCCGAGGTTCTGGCGGGAAGTCGCGGACCGGCACCGGGACCCGCGCCTCGCGGACGTCGGCCCCTTCCTCGCCGGCCGGCTCACCCTCGACGAACTCGCCGCGCGGCTCGGCCCCGCCCTGACCCCCAAAACGGCGGTGTCATGACGCATCCGACGGCAGGCGCGGTGATCGTGGGCGGTACGGCGCCCCGGTCGCTGGAGGACCTGCGCTCCCGGCGGGACCTGTCCGTCCGCACCGCCGGCGAGCTGCTGCCCGCCGCCTTCGTCGACGTGCTGTCCGCAGCGCTGGAGCGCCTGCCCGCCGCCCTGCGCGCCGCCGTCCCCGTGATCATGGCGGCCACGGACTACTGCGTGGCGGCCACCTCCCAGTACGTCGGCCGGTGCGTGGAGGCGCAGGCGGGGGGCCGCAGGCTGCGGCCGTCCGAGGCCATGACCCCGGAGCCGGCCCAGCTGCTCCAGGAGCTGGCGCAGGCCCGCGGCTGGAACGGGACGGGCCATGTCCTGATCAGCCCGCGCGCGGCCACCCAGCAGGCGGTGCGCTGGGCGTGGGGCGCCGTCGCCGCCGGGCTGCACGAGGCGATGATCGTGTGCGAGGTCGTCCGGGCCGCGGACGAGGACGGCTACCGGGTCGCCGCCGCCGCGGTGACCGCCGCCGGCACCCCCCGCACCGGCGGACCCGGCCGGCCGTCCGTCGTCGTCTCCGGCACCGGCCTCGTCACCGCCTTCGGCGACGGAGGAACCGCGTTCTGGCAGGGCCTGCTGGACGGCCGCCGGGAACTGTCCGGGCTGACCCGCTTCGACGCGTCCCGCTTCCGCAGCCGGACCGTGTGCCAGACGGACGTCCAGGCACCGCCCGGCCGCCCGACCCGCCGCGCGCTGCTGGAGCGGGCCCGCGCGGAGGCGCTGCGGGAGGCCGGGCTCGACGAACTGCCCGGCCGCACCCTGCTGGTGTCGGCCGGAGTGGTCCCGCACCTCCCCAAGGTCGCCGACGCCCCCCGGATCGACGAGATCGCGGTGGAACCCGACTGGGACGCGGACGGATCGGGCGTCGCCCCGCAGAACGCGGTGCTGCTGGCCCACGCCTGCGCGTCGGGCGCCTTCGGGCTCGCCATGGCACGCGAATGGCTGCTGTGCGGCCTCGCGGACACAGCCGTCGTCACCGGCGTGTCGTCCCTCAACACCTACGACTACGCCTGCCTCGACGTGCTGCGCGCGACGAGTACGACCGCCGCCCGCCCCTTCGACGAGGACCGCTCCGGCGTCACCGTCGGGGAGGGCGCCGGGGTGATCGTCCTGGAGACCGCCGAGCGCGCCGCCGCCCGCGGGCAGGCGCCCCTGGCGACGCTCAGCGGGATCTCCTGCCGGGTCGCCGGCCAGGGCCTCAGCCGGCTCAACGCGCACATCGGCGCCGCCTGCATGCGCGACGCGCTGGCCATGGCCGGCCTCACCACCGTCGACTACGTCCACGGCCACGCCCCCGGCACCCGGCAGGGCGACGAGGCCGAACTGCTGGCCCTGGACCAGATCGGCGCCGAGCACGACTGGCGGGGTGTCCCCGTCAGCTCGTACAAGGGGGCGGCCGGCCATCTGCTGCACGCCTCGGTGTTCCCCGGCGTCGTGGCGGCGGTCCGGGCCCTGCGTCACCAGGTGCTTCCGGGAACCCCCGGGCTGCGCAAGCCCCTCGACGCGCGGCACGTGCGGGTGCTGCGCGATCCGGAGCCCTGTGACGGGATGCGTTCCGTACTGGTGAACAACTTCGGGTTCGGCGGCAACAACGCCGCGTTCCTCCTGACGGGAGGCGCGGCCGGGCGCAGGGAGTGGGGTACGGATGGCTGACGCGGTGCTGATGACACCCCGGGAGATCCTCACCGGGTTCTCCAGTGTCAACAACCAGAACGTCCTGATCAACGACGAGGAGTACCTCCGCCTGGACCCGGCGATGCGCCTCTTCTACGAGAAGGTCCGGGAGAACCTGGGGGTGGCCTGTATCGCGGGTCACTTGCGGGGGTGCGGGTATTCGGTGCGGGCGTTGAACCTGCACGGGCGTAATCCGAGCGATGAGGTGATCACGGATCTGATCCGGCGGGAGCGGCCGAAGTTCGTCGGGATCAGCATCATGTACGACCTGCACATCGTGGACGCTGTGCGGCTGTTGCGGTGTGTGCGGGAGGCCGATCCGTCGGTGTTCGTGGCGATCGGCGGGGCGTTCTGCACGTACAACGCCAAACTCATCGCCGAGCGCATCCCGGAGGCGGACTGTGTGGCCTTCGGTGAGGGTGAGTTGACGGTGCAGGGGCTGATGGAGTGCCTGGCGGCGGGGCGGGACTGGCACGGTGTGCCCGGGCTGTGGTTCTGGCAGGAAGGCCGGGTCCGCAGCAGCGGCCCGCCCAAACTCCCCGACCTCACGCAGGAACCGTGGCCGGCCCGGGACCTGCTGGTGCACCACCGCAAGAACGGCATCCCCACACCGGTGGCGTCGACCTACACCAGCCGGGGCTGCCACGCCAAGTGCACCTTCTGCTACGTGCCCCGGGCGCCCGGCGTCACGGCGGGCAACGCCTGGCGGGTCCGCTCGCCCGTCGACGTCGTGGACGAGATCGAGTACCTGCAACGGGAGTTCGGCACCCGCTTCCTGTGGTTCAACGACGACAACTTCGGCGGCGCCTTCCAGGACGGCTACCACCACGCCGTCGGCTTCGCCGAGGAGATCCTCCGCCGGGGCCTGGACATCTCCTTCCACTCCGAGTTCCGCGTCGACACCGGCCTCATCGACCGGGAGGCCCTGAACACCCTGCGCCGGGCCGGCATGGCCTCCGCGCTGCTCGGCATGGAGACCGGGGCCCCGACCATGGCAAAACGGTTCCGCAAGGGAACCATGGTGGAGTACAACTTCGACGCGGCCCGCCTGTTCAAGAAGGAGGGCATCGAACTCGAACCCGGCTGGATCATGGTCGAGCCGGGCACGACCCTCGACGAGCTCTGGGAGAACCTGAAGTTCATCGTGGCCGCCGACATCGCCGTGAGCGAGAACCCGTTCTCCTTCATCAGCCGCGCCATCGCGCTGCGCGGCACGGAGATGTACGACAAGATCGCCGACCCGACTCCTCCGGACCTCCCGGGCGTCGAGGGGCCGGCCAGGGACGTCCTGCTGGAGGCCCGCCGGGAGTACCGCATCCCGGACCCGCGCGTCGAGGACGTGTGGGCGGCCTGGAGCAAGGTGAGCGCGGAGGTCGCCGACCGCAAGGAGGAGCTGCCCTTCGTCGCCCAGCTCATCGTCGACGCCACCAGGGCGCGCAGGTCACGGGGGGAGCAGGGGCTGCGCCCCCTGCTGAGCCGGCTGCGCGGATGGGCCGACGGACTGCCGGACCTGCTGGTGGCCTTCCTCAACGTCGGGCTGCTCCTCGCGGACGAGAACCCGCCGCGGCTCGCCGAGCGGCTGGAGACCGAACTGCGCACGCTGGTCGACGCCTACGACCGCAGGGTCCTGGGCGAGACCTACCAGGTGTTCGTCGAAGAGACCAAGAGGCTGTGCGGCGAGCAGGCCATGGCCGGCTGACCCGGCCGGTGCCGGAACGCGCACGTGAAGACGAGAGAGGAGACCGGTCATGGCGGATGTGGTCCTGCTGACCCCCCGGGAGATCCCCACCGGCGCCGCGAGCCTGAACAACCAGAACGTCCTGATCAACGACGAGGAGTACCTGTCCCTCGACCCCGCGATGCGCCTGTTCTACAAGCGCGTCCGGGAGAACCTGGGAGTGGCCTGCATCGCGGGTCACTTGCGGGGGTGCGGGTATTCGGTGCGGGCGTTGAACCTGCACGGGCGCAACCCCAGCGATGAGGTGATCACGGACCTGATCCGGCGGGAGCGGCCGAAGTTCGTCGGGATCAGCATCATGTACGACCTGCACATCGTCGACGCCGTACGTCTGCTGCGGTGTGTGCGCGAAGCCGATCCGTCGGTGTTCGTCGCGATCGGCGGGGCGTTCTGCACGTACAACGCGAAGCTGATCGCCGAGCGCATCCCCGAGGCGGACTGTGTGGCCTTCGGTGAGGGCGAGTTGACGGTGCAGGGGCTGATGGAGTGCCTGGCGGCGGGGCGGGACTGGCACGGTGTGCCGGGGCTGTGGTTCTGGCAGGAAGGCCGGGTCCGCAGCAGCGGCCCGCCCAAACTCCCCGACCTCGCCGACGAGCCCTGGCCGGCCCGGGACCTGCTGGTCCACCACCGCAAGAACGGCATCCCCACACCGCGCGCCTCCACGTACACCAGCCGCGGCTGCCACGCCAAGTGCACCTTCTGCTACGCACCCCGGCAGCCCGGAGTCGTGGACGGGCCCTGGCGGGTACGGCCCGTGGGGGACGCGGTCGACGAGATCGAGTACCTGCAACGGGAGTTCGGCACCCGGTTCCTGTGGTTCAACGACGACAACTTCGGCGGCGCCTTCCAGGACGGCTACCACCACGCCGTCGGCTTCGCCGAGGAGATCCTGCGCCGCGGCCTCAAGCTCACCTTCCACTGCGAGTTCCGCGTCGACACCGGCCTCATCGACCGGGAAGCCCTGCGCACCCTGCGCCGGGCCGGCATGGACCTGGCGCTCCTCGGCATGGAGACCGGCTCGCCCGGCATGATGAAGCGGTTCCGCAAGGGGACCACCGTCGAGTACAACTTCGACGCCGCCCGCCTGTTCAAACAGGAGAACATCGAACTCGAACCCGGCTGGATCATGATCGAACCGGGCACCACCCTCGACGAGCTCTGGGAGAACCTGAAGTTCATCGTGGCCGCCCGGGTGCACGAGAGCGAGAACCCGTTCTTCCTCATCAACCGGGCCATCGCCCTGCGCGGCACCGAGATCTACGACAAGGCCACGCGGTACGAGGAACCCGACATCCCCGGCGTCGAAGGCGTCGCCCTGGAGGTGCTGCGGCACGCCCGCCGCGACTACCGCGTCGAGGACGAGCGGGTGGAACACCTCTGGACGGCCTGGAGCCGGGTCTCCTCGGAGATCAACGACCGCAAGGAGAACGAGGTCCCCTTCCTCGCCCAGAGCATCGCGGACGCCGTCCGGGCCCGGCGCGGCACCGGCGCCGCCTCCCTGCGCCCCCTGCTGGGCCGGCTGCGCAGCTGGGACCAGGGGCTCGCCGGACTGCTCATCGCCTTCCTCAACGCGGGGCTGCTCCTCGCGGACGAGAACCCGCCCGGGCTCGCCGACCGGCTGGAGACCGAACTGCGCGCCATGATCACCGCGTACGACCGGGAGCACCTCGGCCACACCTTCCCGGACTTCGTCGCCGAGACCGCGAAGGCGTGCGGCGAGCACGCCCTCGCCCAGGTGAGGGGCTGAGGCGTTGACCCGCGAGCGCATCCGGTACGCGGCCGTGGGCTGCGGCAGGGTCTTCCAGCGCTACCACCTGCCCTGCGCCGACGAGCGGGACGCCATGGAACTGGTGGGCCTGGCCGACGCCGACGCCGAACGGGCCCGGTCGCTGACGGCGGACCGCCCCCAGGTGTGGACCGGCACCTCCGTCGAGCGCCTCATCGACGAGACGCGGCCGGACCTGATCAGCGTCTGCACCCCCAACGACGCCCACGCCGAGCCGGTGCTCGCGGCGCTGGACGCCGGTATCGCGGTGCTGTGCGAGAAGCCCCTCGCCGCCACGGTGGAGGAGGCGCGCCGGATGGCGGCCCATCCGGCGGCCGAGAAGCTGCTCGGGGTGAACATGCCCTTCCGCTTCCATCCGCTGCTGGAGGCGTTCGCCGACGCGGTCCGGCCCGGCGCCCAGCGCGTCGACGTCTCCTTCGCCACCCCCGGCAACCGGGTGTGGCGGGCCTTCACCCCCTGGTACGGCGACGCGGCACGGGCCGGCGGCGGCGCGCTCCTGGACCTCGGGCCGCACGCCCTCGACCTGCTCATGACGCTCTTCGGACCGCCGGAGGTCCAGCGTTGCGAGGTGGACGCGCCGGGCGTCGAGGAGCGGGTCCGGCTGGACCTGTCGTTCCAGGGCCTGCCGGCGACCCTGCGCATCGACCGGGCCGCCCGCAGACTGGAGACCTCGGTCACCGTCACCACCGCGGACGGCGACCACGTCCTGGACCTGCGCCGGGGCGAACTGCGCCGGGCGGACGGCACGGTCGAGACGACCGCGCAGCGCCCCGAACTCGCCGCGATCTCCGCCCACTTCGACCTCGTGACGGGCGCCCCCGCCGCGCATCCGAAGGTGAGCGCCCAGGACGCCCTGGAGGTCCAGCTCGTCGTGGACTCGGCCTACCGGCGCGCCACGACTACGACGGCGCCCCGGCCGCAGGGCGGGTGACGGACGGTCAGCGCAGGAAACGGGCCACTTCGGCGCAGAAGCACTCCGGTTCGGTGCGATGCACGTAGTGGCCCGCGTCGATGGCCAGCAGCCGTCCCCGGGGCACCGCCCGGGCGACCTCGGCCAGCAGAGGGCGGGGGACCGGGCTGGACAGCCCGCCGCTGATCACCAGCGTCTCGGCGGTGACATCGGCGAGCCGCCGCCACCACCCGGGGTCCGCCCTGCGCAGACCGTCGATGACGGGGCGTACCGCCGCACTGTCCAGCTCCCCGGCCCGGCGCAGCTCACGGAACTCCTGGTACAGCGACAGGACGTGCGCCTGCCCGCCGGCCAGCCCGGACCGCGCCCGCAGCTCCGCCTCCGCCGCCGCGTCCCGGGGCGGCGGAGGCGTGTCCTCGATGACCAGCCTGCGCACCCGTGACGGATGGCGCTGCGCGATCAGCCAGGCCACATGACCCCCCATGGAGTGGCCCACCAGGTCCACCTCCGCCAGGCGGTGCCGGTCCAGCAGGCACAGCACGTCCCGGTACATCAGCTCGAAGGTGTACGCCGCCGCCCGGGGACTGCCCCCGTGCCCGCGCAGATCCGGCACGAACAACCGGCGCCCCTGGGGCAGCAGCGCGGACACGAGCCGGTCCCAGCTCCGCCCGGTGTTCCCGAGCGCGTGGAGCAGGACGGCCGGCCTGCCCGCCGGGTCACCGCTGACCCGGCAGTTCAGCGTCAGCGGCGCCTCACCCACGTCGACAGACCCCTCAGGAGCGCGCACTGGCCACGAGATAGTCCACGATGGCCGTGACCGTCTGCTGGTGCCAGACCAGGTTGGCCGGCAGCTTGCGCTCCAGCAGCCGTTCCAGGCGGCGCCGGATGACGATCGCCATCACGGAGTCCAGGCCCGACTTCAGCAGCGACCGGTCCGGGTCGAGGTCGGCCGGGTCCAGCTTCATCTCGCTGACGACGACGGACACCGTCTGCTCGTGCAGCAGAGCCCGCAACTCCTCCTCAGACAACTCCCCGGACGGCTGGATCCCGTCCACCGCCTGCTCCCGGGCCGCCGGGGCGTCGTCGGCGAGGTCGCGCAGCAGCCCCGTACGGCGGCCCCCGTCCGGCAGCGGCATGGTGCGCAGCACCGCGAGGGACGCGGCGCCGGTCCGCCCGGCGAGGTCCCAGGCGGCGAACGCCTCGGATGCCGTGATGTCGCCGACACCGTGCGCCTGGAGCTCGGCGTCCACCGCCGCGTTGGCGGCCATGCCCATGCCCCGCCAGGACGTCCACGCCAGGCTCATGGTGCCGTCGGCGCCGAGGGTGTGTTCGTACCCGGCCATGGCGTCGAGGAAGGCGTTGGCCGACGCGTAGGCGGCCTGGCCGGTGAGGCCCAGGTACTGCCCGCACGACGAGAAGTGGACGAGGAAGTCCAGGCTCCCCGGCGGGAACAGCCGGTGCAGGGTCAGGGCGCCGCCCGCCTTCGGCCGCAGCACCGCCGCCAGCGCGTCGGCGTCGAGCCGGTCGACCAGCTGGTCGTGGAGCACGCCGGCCGCGTGCACCACCCCGCGGATCGGCGGCATGCCCAGCGCGTCCGGGGTCAGGGCGGCTGCCGCCGCCTCGGCGTCGGACAGGTCCAGGGACACCACTCGGACGCTCGCCCCGAGGGCTTCGAGCCCGCGGACGGTCGCGACGCGGCGCGCCTGGACCCCGTCGGTGACGGTGTCCCACTGGGACCGGGGCGGCAGACCGCCGCGCCCGGCGAGCACGAGGCGGCGCGCCCCCCGCTCCACCAGCCACCGGGCGATCTCCCGGCCCAGGCTGCCCAGCCCGCCCGTGATGAGATACGTGCCGTCCGGCCGGCACCGCAACGGCGCACGCCCTGGATCCGCGTCCACGGACCGGACCAGCCGGTTCGCCCAGGCCCCGCCCGCACGGACGGCGACGACGTCCTCGCCCGGGTTCGCCGCGACCACGCGCAGCGCGGCGGCCAGGTCGTCCCGGGTGGGCTGCGCGCCGAGGTCGAGCGTGCCGCCCCACAGTTCGGGGTGCTCGCCGCCGACGACCCGGCCGAGACCCCACCGGGCCGCCTGCGCCACCGACTCCAGCCGGTCCGCCTCGCGGACACCGCAGGTCAGCGACCACAGCCGCGCCGTACCGGGCGGCCACGTGCCCAGCCGCCGCGCCGCCGACGCGAGCCGCCACGCCTCGCGCACGGCACGGTCCGCGGCCTCGCCCTCCCCGGCCGGGTCCGCGAGGGGCAGCAGGAGCACGTCCACCAGGCCGGCGACCTGCCCGCGCAGGCCGTCGAGAGCGTCCGGGGACTCCGCCGTCCGGCACGGGACACCGTGCTCGGCGGCCGTGGCCCGCAGCGCCGCCGTCAGCTCCCCGTCCGCGCCGACCAGCACCAGGGACCGGTCCGGGCGGAGGGCGGCGGAGCCGTCGAGGGGGAGGGGCCGCCAGTCCGTCCGGAACAGCAGCTCCCCGGGCTGGGCGGGCTGTGCTTCGGTCTCGCCGCCCGCGTACCGGACCCCGGCCAGCACGGCCACGGTCCGCCCGCCGGCCGCCGTGATCCGTACGTCCACCGAGCCCGCGCCGTCGACGTACGCATCGAGGCGGGCGCGGGGCGGGGGCTCGCCCGTGGTCCACACGCGGCCGACGCCGGCCACCACCCGCAGCACGGCGGGGCCGGGGAAGGCGACGGCCGCCATGGACAGCGCGGCGTCGAACAGCGGGGCCCAGGACGCCGGTTCACCGGCCACGGCGATGTCCGCGCGCAGCCCTTCGGGGAGCTGCTCCAGACGCTCCACGCGCCAGGGGAAGGCCATGCTGGGCACGCCGACCGAGGCGAGGGCGGTGGTGATCCGGTCGGTGGGGAGCGCTGTCCCCGGGGCGGTCGCGGCAGGCCGCAGGGGTGGCGGCGCGGCGTCGCCGGAGACGGACGCCACCGCGTGGGTCAGCGCCGGCCCCTCGTCCGGTTCGCCGGGACCGGGCTCCTGCGGGTCGGCGGGCCGCGACAGCAGGCGGATCACGCCGTCCTGCGCGATCACGTCGACGTCCTGGGCCGTGGACAGGGCCAGCGGCACATCGAACGACACACCGGAGAGCCCGCCCGTTCCCCCGCTCTCCCCGGTCGCGGCCAGGAAGGTCTGGAGGACGACGGCCGCCGGGACGATCTCCGCGCCGTGGATGGTGTGGCTGCCCGGATACGGCCGGGACTCCAGGTCGACGCGGGTCCGCCAGAGGTCCAGCGGCGTCGTCCCGGCCAGCGTGGCACGCGGCCCCAGCAGGGTACGGCTCGCCGGATCGTGCCGGCCCCGGTCGGCCCGGTGGACCGGCAGGTCGCGCCAGAACCGCTGGCGCCGCCAACTGCGCACCGGCAGCGACAGGGGCCGGGCACCCGGCGCGGCGGGCCACTCGAGCGGGACGCCGTGGCAGTACAGCAGCCCCGCGTTCAGCAGCAGGTGCTCCCGCTCCCCGGCGTCGCGGCGCAGGGACGCGGCGAGACAGTGCCGGTCGGCCCCGACCGTGTCCAGCGTCTCCTGCACGGAATGCCGGACTACCGGATGGGCCGACACCTCCAGGAACGTACGGAACCCGTCCTCGGCCGCCGCCGCCACGGCACCCGACAGCCGTACCGGGCTGCGCAGGTTGGCCGCCCAGTAGGCGCCGTCCCGGACGGCCGGGTCGCGCGGGTCGTCCAGCGCGGTGCTGTAGACGGGGATACGGGGGGCGTGCACGGCGAGGTCGGCCGCGGCCTCGGCGAGCTCCTTCATCAGGGGCTCCATCTGCGGGCTGTGGAAGGCCACGTCACTGTCGACGCGGCGCACCAGCAGCGACGGGTCCGCGGTCAGCGACCGGGCGAGGGCCTCGATCTCCGCCACCGCGCCGGCCACCACGGTCGTGCCGGGCGAGGCGAGGACCGCGGGCACCACGCCGTCGGTGCCGGCGAGCCGCGCCTCGGCCTCGTCGGCGGGCAGGCCGATCATCAGCATGCCGCCCGCGCCGGCCACCCGCCGCAGCAGCACACTGCGCCGGCACACCAGACGGGCGCCGTCCTCCAGCGACAGGACGCCCGCCGTCGCGGCGGCGGCGATCTCCCCCATGGAGTGGCCGACGACGGCCGCGGGCCGGACCCCGAGCGAGCGCCAGACGGCGACCAGGCCCATCTGCACCGCGTAGATCATCGTCTGGGCCACGTCCACGCGGGTGACGTCGCCGACCTCGATCAGCTCCCGGGCCGTCGTGCCGAACTCCTCGGCGAAGACCGGCCCGATCCGGTCGATCACCTCGGCGAACACGGCGTCCGTGGCCAGCAGTTCACGGCCCATGCCCGGCCACTGGGCGCCGGTCCCGGAGAAGACCCACACCACGTTCTCCAGGCCCTCGTCCGTCACCGTCGTCTCGGCGAGGCCGGGCGCCGGGTCACCGGCGGCGAAGCGGCGCAGCCCGCCCGTCAGCTCCGCGCGGCCGGCGGCGACGACGGCGACCCGGCGCTCCAGGTGACTGCGCCGGGTTCCCAGGTGCCGCGCGACAGAGGCGAGCGCGACGCCCGCGCCCGGCCCGTCCAGCCAGTCGGCGAGCCGGGCGGCGTCCTCCCGGAGAGCCGCTTCGGACCGGCCGGAGAGCGGGAACAGGAGGGGCGACGCCGGGACGGTCGACGGCTCCTGCGAGGCCGCCGACGCACTCTCCAGCACCGCCGAGGGTGCCTCCTCCAGGACGACGTGGGCGATCGTGCCGCCGTAGCCGAAGCTGGAGACACCCGCCCGGCGGGGCCGCTCCCCGCGGCGCCACGGGATGCGCTCCCGCGCCACCCGCAGCCGTGCCCGCTCCCAGGGAATGCGCGGGTTGGGGCTGGAGAAGTGCACGCTGGGCGGGATCTCCTCATGGACGAGCGCGAGGATCGTCTTGATCATCCCGGCGATCCCCGAACCGGCCTCCAGATGCCCGATGTTGCCCTTCACCGAGCCGATGAGGCACGGGCTGTCCGCCGGCCGGTCCGCGCCGAAGACCGCGGCGAGCGCGCCGGCCTCCAGCGGGTCGCCCGCGACGGTTCCGGTGCCGTGGGCCTCGACGTAGTCGACGCTCCGCGGGGCGATGCCGCACTGCGCGTACGTCCTGCGCAGCAGGTCGGCCTGCGCCTCGCCGTTGGGCGCCATGATGCCGGCGGTCCGGCCGTCCTGGCTCACCCCGCTGCCCCGGATCACCGCCAGGACCCGGTCGCCCGCCCGCTCGGCGTCCGCGAGGCGCTTCAGGACGAGGACGCCCGCCCCCTCGCCCCGGCCGTAGCCGTCCGCCGAGGCGTCGAACGGTTTGCTGTGGCCGTCCGGCGAGGTCGCGCCCGCACGGGCCAAGGTGACCGAGAGGCCGGGCGCCACCATGAGGTTCACGCCCGCGGCCAGCGCCACGTCGGACTCCCCGGCGAGCAGGCTCCGGCACGCCAGGTGGACCCCGACCAGCGACGCGGAGCACGCGGTGTCCACGGCGAGGCTGGGCCCACGCAGGTCGAGGCTGTGGGAGATCCGGTTGGCCGTCGCGCACAGGGCCGCGCCGATACCGGTCCAGGGCTCGATCCGGGCGAGGTCCTCAAGCAGCCGGCGCCCGTAGTCGTCCGAACCGACGCCCACGAAGACCCCGCAGTCCGTGCCGCCCAGGCCCAGAGGCGGGATCCCCGCGTGCTCCAGCGCCTCCCACGCCAGCTCCAGCAGCAGCCGCTGCTGAGGGTCCATCAGCTCGGCCTCGCGCGGCGCGATCCCGAAGAACTCCGCGTCGAAACCGGCGATGTCGGCGAGGAAGCCGCCCCGGGTCGGGGTCTCCCGCACGACCGCCGCGTGCCCGGGCCCGGTGTCCGCGTACGGGGCCCAGCGCTCCGCCCCGTCACCGATGCCGTCCCGGCCCTGGACCAGGAGGTCCCAGAACGCGTCGGGGGAGTCGGCGTCACCGGGGAACCGGCAGCTCAGCCCGACGACCGCGACGGTCTCCCCGTCACCTCGCCCCCGCGTCACACGAGGCTCCCCTCGGCGCGCCAGGCGGGAGGTTCCAGGACCGTGACCACGGCCGCGGTGATCATGAGTCCGGGTCCGGCGCTCAGCAGCAGGAGGTGGTCACCGGCGTTCAGCTGTCCGTCCTCGACGAGGTGGTTGAGCTGGAGTCCGACGTCGGCGGCGCCCGCGTGGCCGAGGTCGCGGAAGAAGTCGACCGCGCCCAGCGACGCGTCCAGACCCATCGGCCGCAGGTGGCTGTCGAGGAAGTCCGTGGTGCCCGCCCCGAGATGGAGCACCTTCGACAGGTCCGCGACGGTGATCCCCGCCTCGCCCGTCACCTGCTCGACCAGCTTGGCGCCGCTCGCGCCGTACTCCTGGCCGATCTCGGACGCCTTCGGGCCCAGTTCCTCGACCATCGCCTCCAGGTGCTCGTTCATGTCGAGCGCCCGGCCGGCGGTGACCGCCGGAGGGAAGATAGGCTCGTGCCCGCGGTTGAGGATCTCGTACTGCGGCAGCGACACCGACTCGACGGAGCGCAGCGCCGCCCACCCGGACTGCTTCGACAGGACGACCGCCGTGGCCGCGTCGGCGAGCACCGCGTCACGGTGGGCGTACCACCGGTCCACCGACGGGGCGCCGAAGTTGTCCGCGCTGCTCACCACGGCGCCGGAGCGGGACGGCGAGCACAGCAGGTACTGGGTGGCCATCTCCACGGCGGCGAGGAACGCGTTGCACCCCTGCTCCACCGTCAGCGCCGGGACGGGCGAGCCGAGGGTGGAGCGCAGGATGTAGTGCGGCGCCGACCAGCCGTCGGGGCCCTGGTGGTAGGCACAGGAGTGGACGAGCAGGTCGATGTCCTCAGGGCCGAGGCCCGAGCGGTCCACCGCCTGCCGGACGGCCGCCACCGCCATGTCCGGCGCGGAGACGCCGTCGGCCACGGCGATGTTGCGCCACCCGCAGGACTCCATCCGCTCCCGGTCGTACGCCCCGCGCCGCACCGCTTCCGCCACGCTCACCCTGGGCGGCACGAACGCCCCGGTCCCTGCCAGGAAGATGTTCTCTGTTCTCACTCTCACATGTCCTCACTGACCGGTCCGGGGCCTGATGACCTTCCCGGTCTCGGTGGTCGGCAGTTCCGCCCTGGAGGCGAAGGCGTGGGGGACCCAGGAGGGCGACAGCCGCTCCCGGCAGAAGCGCTCCAGCTTGTCCAGGTCGACCGTGTCCGGCGTCACCGTCGCGCTGATGCGCTGCCCGAGGACAGGATCGTCCACCCCGGCCACCAGGCAGGTGGCGACATCCGGGAACGCGAGCAGGACGGCTTCGATCTCCTCGGGGCTGACCTTGGCGCCCGCGACGTTGATGCTGGTGGACAGGCGCCCGGCCAGCACGAGGTCCGGTCCCTCCCAGCGGGCCAGGTCGCCGGTGGTGAACCCGTCCCGCAGCACGGCCGCGTCGACGGCATCCCCCTCGGCGTACCCGAGCATCATCGACGGCGACCTGACGGTCACCAGCCCCGTCACCGGGTCGCCCGCGCCGTCCCCCGGGACCGGGGACAGTTCGACGCGCACACCGGGCAGGACAGGGCCGGGCCCGCGGACGCCGGGCTGCCACCGGGCCGGGCGGCTCACACAGATCGGGCCGGTCTCCGTGGTGCCGTAGACCTGGCCGACATGCCCGCCGAGCCGGGTCGCGACCAGGTCGGCGGTGTGCGCGTCCAGCGCCATGCCCGCGGAGAGGAACCCGATCGCCGGCCCGTCGTACGGGCGGGTGCGGGCCGCCTTCGCGAGCAGCCGCAGCATCGGGGGCACCCCGACGAACAACGTCACGTCCCCGGCGGCGAGTTCACGCAGCAGCAGGCGCGGCTTGTCCGGCACCGTACAGCGGACGGGTGCGCCCGCCAGGGGAGCCGCGACGGCGCACAGGCCGAAGCCGTACGCGTGCTGGAGGGGCACCGGGCACAGCAGCCGGCTGCCGGGCCCAAGACCCAGCGCCGTACGGTAGTGCTCGGCCTCGGCCAGCAGGGCGGCGGCCGAGCGCAGCGCGACCCGGGGGTAGCCGGTGGTGCCCGACGTGATCTGGGCGGTGGCCGCGTCCGCGAAGGCGGGCCGGGGGGCACCCTCCCGGCCGACGCTCAAGGTCCGCTCCCCCCAGTGCGCGGCCGTGACCGGGAAGGCCGGCGAGGCGGGCGGGGCGATGAGGAAGTCGAGCGGACAGCGTTCCTGGATCCGCTCGAGCTCCCACGGCGTCAGCCGACGCGAGAGCGGCACCACGACCGCGCCGGTGGAGATGACCGCGAACACGTCGGCGGTGAACTCGGCCGCGGGCCAGGCGACGGTTCCCACCAGCGTGCCCGGCCCGACACCGGCCCCGCGCAGCGCACGGGCCCGGGCGTCGACGAGTTCGGCCAGCCGCGCCGCACCGATGCTCCCGGAGTCGTCGCCGATCAGCGGCGCGTCCCCGGCACGGGCGGCCCGGGCGTGCAGCAGGGAGAGGAGCTTTGCCCGCGCGCCGGTCATCCGAGATCGGTGAGCGCGAGCCGCAGCGCCCCCACCGCCTTGTCGATGACGTCCCCGGTGTGCGCGGTGCTCAGGAACCACGGCTCCAGCGCGTTCGGGTGGAAGTAGACGCCCTCCCGCTGGGCGAGGGCCTGGAAGCGGCGGTGCCGGGAGAAGTCGACGGCCTCGGCGAGATCACGCAGGTTGTCGCCCCTCTCCAGCGGCTTCCTGAGCAGGGCCACCGACATCAGGGAGCCGACCCGGCTGATGTGCACGGGCCGCTTCTCCACCGCGAACACCTCGCGCAGAGCCTCCTCCGCACCGGCGCCGATGGCCTCCAGCTCCTCGTACAGGCCGGGCAGCGCACGGATCTTGGCCAGTACGGTGACGACCGCGCGCAGCGCCGCGTGGTTCCCGGCGTAGACGCCCGCGTGGTGCGCCTCGTTCGTGGCGAGCATCCGCATCGCGGACCTCCGCCCGCCGAAGGCCGCGACCGGGAACCCCCCGCCCATCACCTTGGACAGGACCGTGAGGTCGGGCTCGACGCCGTACAGCTCCTGCGCCCCGCCCCGGGCGACCCGGAAACCGGTGATCACCTCGTCGAAGACGAGCATCGCCCCGCTGCGCGCGGTCAGGTCGCGCAGCAGCTGGAGGAAACCGGGTAACGGGGGGATCACCCCGGCGTTGACCAGGACCGGCTCCAGGACGACGGCCGCGATCCGGTCGCCGTCGCGCGCGAAGAGCTCCTCGACGGCCTCGGCGTCGTTCCACGGCAGCTGCGCGGTGTGCGCGAGGGCCTCCGGGATCATGCCGGGCGCGCCGGGCACGACGTCCGTCGGCCGGGTCCCCTGGATCTGGAGCGTGGTCTTGCCCGCGCGCAGGACGGTCTCGCTCCAGCCGTGGTAGTGGCCCTCGAAGGTGACCACCAGGGAGCGGCCCGTCGTGGCGCGCGCCAGCCGCAGCGCGGACGTGACCGCCTCGGTGCCCGAGTTGGCGAACCTGACCTGCTCCACGCCCGGCACCAGCTCCGCCACCAGGGCGCCGGCCTCGGCGTCCAGGGCGTGCGGCAGGCCGGTCATATGGCCCTGGGTGAACTGGTCGGCCAGGGCCTCGGCCACGTCGCGGTCGGCGTACCCGAAGAGATTCGGGCCGTAGCCCATGTTGAAGTCGACGATCTCGCCGTCCTCGACATCGCGGATCAGACAGCCTTCGGCACGCCGCACGACCAGGGGCACGGGGACGGCCGCCGCACGCATGCTGCTGCTGACACCGCCGGCGATGACCTCTTTGATGTCCTCCAGACAATCAGCGTTCGTCCGACGTTTGGCGTCCATGGCACCCACTGAAATCCTCCAGCTTCGTCGGCCTGATCCAGCATCACAGAATGCCGCAGGGATTTCGGGGCCGATAGCGGTCGTTCCCTAAATGGCCGGATCGCGGGGGTGATCGGCCTGTCTTGGGTGGCACTATCGGACAAGCTGATCAACGGGCGTCGCGGAAGGGGAATGTGATGTCGTCTCGGGACGTCGCCGTGGTCACGGGGGCGGGTTCGGGCCTCGGAGCCGCCATCGCCCTACGGCTGGCCGCCACCCACGACCTGGTGCTCACCCACCTGACCCGGGACCCCGGGCTCGCCGACACCGCAGGCCAGGCGGCGGCGGCCGGCGCTGACGTCGTCGCCACCGTGGCCGGGGACCTCACGCGCGAAGAGACCGTGGACCGCCTCCGACAGGCCATGGACGCCTGCGGGCCACGGCTCGACGTCCTCGTCTGCAACGCCGGCGCGTACACGTACACCCCCTGGCAGGACACCACATGGGACGCCGTGCGCTCGGCCGTCGACGTCAATCTCCTGGCGCACATCGCCTGCGTCCGCGCCGCCACACCCCATCTGGTGGCGCGCGGATCCGGCCGGATCGTGGCCGTCTCCACGGTCCTCACCCGGATCGGACGCGTGGAACTCGCCCCGTACATCGCGGCGAAAGGAGGCCTGGAGGCATTCGTGCGCGCCGTAGCCCGCGAACTCGGCCCGCACGGTATTACCGTGAATTCCGTCAGACCGGGGCCGATCGAACTGAGTACCGAACAACGGTCCCACCCGGATTACCCCTCATGGAGGCAACGGGAATTCGACCGGCAATGCATCAAACGGCACGGACACCCTGACGACGTGGCCGAGGCCGTAGCATTTCTCACTTCTCCCGGAGCCGGTTTCATCACGGGCCAGAGTCTGACCGTCGACGGCGGCTGGGATCTCCACTGACCTGCCCGCGCAGACCGATCCGAGGAACCAGGCATGACGCGCACAGCGCACGAACACCCCTCCACCACCCGCGTACTGCTGGTGCGGCACGCCCAGTCGCACGCCAGCGTGAAGAAGCTGATCGCCGGGGCCCGCAGCTGCGCAGGTCTCACCGAGCGCGGCCGGGAACAGGCCGCCCGGCTCTCGGCACGGCTGGCGGCCGAACCGGCGCGCCCGCACGCGCTGCTGACCAGCCCGGTGAGCAGAGCCCGCGAGACCGCCGAGATCCTGGCGGGCGGCCTGGAGTTCGCGGAACCGGTCGTCGAGACGCAGGCCAGGGAACTCGACTTCGGGGTGGCCGACGGTCTCTCCATCGACGAATACCAGCGCGTGCACGGGGCGTTCGACATGACCGCCCACCCCGACCGGCCCTTCGCCCCCGGCGGCGAGACCTGGAACCGGTTCCGCGGCAGAGCCGGCCGGGTCGTCGAGGGCCTGGTCTCCCGCCACCGGGGCACAACCGTCCTCGTGGTGTGCCACGCCGGGTTCATCGTCGCGGTCATGTCCGCGCTGCTCGACGTCGTCCCGCCCGTGCTGTTCACCGACGCGACCCCCGCCGCGACCTCCATCAACGAATTCGTCCACGACGGCTCGGGGTGGCGCCTGCTCCGGTTCGACGACGCGCGCCACCTCGACACGGCCGCCTGACGCCGGCCGGTCCGCCCGGGCCGGACTCACCCCTGCGGGCCGCGCTTGCGCTCCATCATGTGGCGGCCCAGGGCCTTCTTCCGCTTCCAGCTGCGCAGGAGCTCCGCGTTCAGCCGCGCGTCGCTCCGGGCGGCGATCCGCTCGTTCTCGCGCAGCAGCTTGTAGTAGTTCTCCAGCCGCCGCACCGACAACTCGCCCTCCTCGACCGCCGCGAGCACCGCGCACCCCGGCTCCTCACCGTGCGAGCAGTCCGGGAAACGGCAGCCCCGGGCGAGGGACTCCACGTCGGTGAAGGCCTGGGCGACACCGTGGTCGGCCTCCCACAGCCCCACCCCGCGCAGCCCCGGCGTGTCGATCAGGACACCGCCGCCCGGCAACGGCAGCAGATCGCGGGTCGTCGTCGTGTGCCGCCCCTTGCCGTCGCTGTCACGCGTGGCGTCGACCCGCTGCGCACCGGTTCCCGTGAGCGCGTTGGCGAGAGTGGACTTGCCGGCACCGGACCGGCCGAGGAGCACCGCGGTGCCGTCGACGAGGGCCGCGAGGGCGTCCATGCCCTGCCCCGTGTCCGCGCTGACGGACAGCACGCGCGCCCCCGGTGCCGCCCGCTCCGTGTCCTCGACGAGATACGACAGCGTCACCGGGTCGGGAACCAGATCGGCCTTCGTGAGGACGACCACCGGCTGCCCGCCGCTCTCCCACGCCAGGGCGAGGAAACGCTCGACCCGCCCGAGGTCCAGCTCCTCGGCGAGCGAGACGGCGATGAGCACCTGATCGACGTTGGCGGCCAGGACCTGACCGTCGGACCGCTGCGAGGACACGGCACGGACGAACGCCGTACGCCGCGGCAGCAGCACCCGCACGACCCCCTGGTCCGCGTCGAGCGCCACCCAGTCCCCGGTACAGGGGGCGAGCAGGGGATCGGCCGAGGCCACGGGCCCCACGCCCGCCCGGACCGTCGACACCCGCCCGTCCTCGGCGGCGGTGACGGTCTCGCAGCTCCCGCGGTCGACCCGCACCACACGGGCGGGCCGAAGCCCGTCGGCCTCGTACGGCGCGAACTCGGCGGCCCACGCGTCGTCCCAGCCGTACCGGCGGAGCGGGTGGGAGGTGGATGCGGTCAAGCCGGCCCCTCCAGAGGGGTGTGAGGCGGTGGAACCGGCGCAGGACGCCCACGCCGGCAGCTCGGACCCGCAAGTCTACGGCCCGCACGCCGGGCACCCGGAGGGCTGCCGCACGGCTTGCCGCGGTGGTGTCACGCGGGGGTGCCGAGCGGGGGGTGGCCGAGGACGCGGGGCTTGTACTCGACCAGCTGGATGCGGCCGTCGAAGGTGCGGTGATCGGTCATGTCCAGGGCGACGTCCGGATAGCCGTCGTAGATGCGTTCCTCGCCCGTGGCCCCGGTGATCACCGGGAACATCACGACCCGGAAGCGGTCGACGAGTCCGGCGCGCAGCAGGGACCGGCACAGGCTGAGGCTGCCGATCGTGCTGAGGAGCCCGGGGCCGTCCGCCTTCAGGGCGCGGACCGCCTCGACGGCGTTGTCGCGGACGAGCGTGCAGTTGGGCCACGTGAGGGGTTCTTCGAGCGAGGAGGAGAACACCACCTTGGACGCCTGCGTGAGCTCGTCCACGGACGCCTCTTCCTCGGGCCTGAACTCGTCCAGGCCACTGGGGAGTTCGCCGGCGGCGAAGCCCGACATCAGGCGGTAGGTGTTCGCGCCCATCAGATAGGTGGCCTCCGGCTGCTCCCCGAGCCACGCGAGGTACTCCGGGCCCTCCAGGCCCCAGAACCCGGGCCAGCCCTCTCCCGACGCGTAGCCGTCGAGGGAGGTGATGAAGTCGACGAGAAGCTCCGACATGGCGGTGTCCTTTCCTGGCGGTGTCACGAGCTTGGACCGCCCGGGAGCCGCAAACTCATCGGCCACGCCGAAGAGGTCACCGGTCACCGGTCACCGGTCACCGGGAAGGGTCGGCGACCAGCCCGGCCCGGCTGGCGACCAGCGCGGCCTGGACACGGGTACGGACCTTGAGCTTGGTCAGCACGCTCTGGACGTGCGTCTTGACCGTGCTCTCCTCGATGTGCAGCTTCCGGGCGATCTCCGTGTTGCTCATGGCCTGCCCCAGGAGCGTGAGCACATCCCGCTCCCGGGGAGTGAGGCCGTCGGGCAGCCGTACCGAACCGGAGTCGTCGCCCGCGACCCGGGTGATCAGCCTGCGGGTGGGACCCGGCGAGACGAAACCCTCGCCCCGGGCGACCGCGCGGATGCCCTCCAGGAGCGTGGCAGCCGGATCGTGCTTGAGGACGAAACCGGCGGCACCCGCGCGCAGGACGCCGAAGAGGTAGTCGTCGAGGTCGAACGTCGTCAGCGCGAGGACCGTCGGAGGCGAAGGGCGGTCCATGATCCGGCGGGTCGCCTCCACACCGTTCATGTGCGGCATCTGGATGTCCATGACGACGACGTCCGGGCGCAGCCGCTCGGCCAGCTCGACGGCGAGATGTCCGTCGGAGGCCTCGCCGATCACCTCCAGATCGGGTTCGACGTCGATCATGATGCGCATGCTGGTGCGGACCATGTCCTGGTCGTCGGCGAGGAGTATGGAGACGGTCATGTCGTCCTCTCTGGCAGGGGCAGTGTCGCCTCGACGGTCCAGCCGCCCTCCGGACGGGCACCCGCGGTGGCCCGCCCGCCGCGCAGCGCCGCCCGTTCGCGCATCCCGATGATTCCATGGCCCGGCGAAGCCCCCGGCGCAGCCCGCGTGCCCCGGTCGTCGACAGGCAGGTACACGCCGTCCGGCCGGGAGCCGACCGTGACGGTCGCGCGCGGCGGACGGGCATGACGGCTCACGTTCGCGAGGGCCTCCTGGACGATGCGGTACGCCGTGAGGTCCAGCGAGCCGGGCAGTGGCGCCGGGGTCCCCTCGACGACGACCGTCACCTCGGCACCCGCCGGACGCGCGAAGCCGGCGAGGGTGGCGCCGAAGGGTCCCCGGGACCTCCCTCACCACGCAAGGTCCCCAGCATGCCGCGCAGCTCGCCGAGCGCGCTGTCGATCTCGTCCAGGACCCTGCCCTCGGGTGTCGCGGGGGGCCTGCGGACATGGCCGGCCGCGGTGATCCGCATCGCCACCGCGCTCAGCCGGTTCGTGACGACGTCGTGCAACTCCCGCGCGAGGCTCAGCCGTTCGTCGTGCGCCGCGGACCGCGCGTGCAGTTCACGCAGCCGCTCGGCCTGCTCGGCCTGTGCCACGGCCAGCCGGATCCGGCCGCGTACGGCGTCGGCGCACAGGACGAGCGGGACGAACGTCGAGGTCACCGTGTTGTACGGGAGCATCGCCGTCGGCACGTTGCTCCTGCCGATCATCTGGAGGTTCCGCAACCCCTCCAGAGCGATACAGCCACCGAGTACAGAGATGCCGGCGAGCCGTATCCGACGGGTGCCCTCCGCGACCTGCCCGAACACCACCACCCACAGCGCGGCCTGCGCCATGGCCGGCAGCAGCACCGTACCGGGGAAGGGGACGACGGCCGCCCACGAGACCAGGTACCCCAGTCACCGGGCGGTGCCACGCGAGGGACATCCCCAGCGTGACTCCGGCGACGACGATGACGCTCAGCCAGCGCGTCGTGAACCCGAACCGGTGGAGGTCACCGAGGTCGAGTCCCGCCGCCACGGTGATCAGCGTGGCGACCGTCGCACGGTGAGGACGGGGAGCGTCCGACGGGCCGGGGAGGGCCTCGGCGGGCGGGTCGGTCGGTGTGCTGGTCATCGGGACTCCGGCCCTTTCTCCGCTTCCCCGTAAAAGGGAGAGGGAATTCCCGGCGGGCAGCATTCCCGTCAGGCTAAGGCTTGTCCCGTAACTGCTGGTCACGGGTGGGATGATCTTGGTGTGGCTGGTGTGATCACGGCGTCGGAGCCGTCCTGGATAGCCCCGTTCA
>NZ_JARAYJ010000047.1:0-61370 GCF_033794345.1 Streptomyces niveiscabiei | reverse complement strand
GCAGCAGCGGCTCGATCAGCGCCCACAAGTCGTCGTCCACGATCCACGGCCGAGTACTCACACCATCCCGAACGGCCGAATCCTCACATCGGTCACGCCTAACCAGGACACTTCAACAAGATCGTGTTACGAGTTCTTAGGAAGGTATGCGGGTTGCAACCCGCTGGGTGAGCCCGGGGGCTCCCCTCCGGCATCAGCCACGTCGGTCTTTACACCGGCAACGCGGATGGCTCCGCTTTGCCGGATCTCGTTCGCGAGCAACCCGGGTGGCGTAGCCTCCGGACAGTTCACACCATGAGAGCCCACCCGCCCAAGGAGTGATACGCCGTGTCCGTTCGTTCACCGTGGCCGCTTGGAGCAGCCATTCGGTCCCGCGCGTCGGCCGCCCTCATCTCGACCGTGTCCGCTGCGGCAATCGCTGTTGTCATCAACGTGTGGACAGCCAGCTGGACTTGGCCCGCCGGGGCCGGCCTCGCCACACTGCTCCTGACCCAGGCTCTCTTCGAATGGAGCCAGGCCCGTGCGGCTGACAGCGTTTCTTCGTCCCCGTCCCGCTGGACGGTGGAGCAGCACTTCGCGGACGTCTCGGACAGCAGCATCACCGCAGCGCGCCGGCCCGCACCAGGCGGTGACGCGGAAGTACGGCAGCGCCTTGGTTCGGTGAGCCGGTCCACCATCGTCGGTATTGACAGCACCAACACCCAGTGACATTCGACAAGGGGCCGGGAATCCCGGCAGAACTGGCCGGGCAGCCCAACCTTTTCGTAGGGCGGGAATGGGCCCTGGCCGAGATCACGTCCTGGTACAAGACCGCAGAACCACTTCTCGTCATATCGGCAGAACCAGGAGTCGGCAAGTCCGCACTCGCGGTGCAGCTGGTCAGGATCTCGCACAGCGAGATGCTGTCCCCACAGGGACCTGGACCAACCTGGTTGCATGCCTGGCACTTCTGCCAGGCCCAGCAATTCAGCTCGCTGAACATTCGTGATGTGCTGGAACAGTTGGCGGGCCAGTTGTGCGCCACGCTCCCGGGATACGCCGAAGCCGTGGCGTACCGCACTGCGGCCACCACCGTTACTGTCAACCAAGAGTTCACAGGGGCCGTACGGAACTCCACTGTCGTCGGAATCAACCGACTGATCCTCCCCGACATCGAACCGCGTCATCTCCTGGACACCCTGTTCCGAAAGCCCCTGTCCGAACTCGGGACCCATGCGGTCATCCTGATCGACGCCGTGGACGAGACCGAAGAACAGACCAGTGGGCCGCAGACGCTGGCTCGGCTGCTGTCCACGCTGCGCACCGACCCCGTACCAGGTCTACGTCTTGTGCTCACCACACGCAACGGCCTCACTACTGAGTACTTCTCTCACGGTCGTCAACTACGGCTCCGCGACGACGAACCCGCGGGGGCGCACGACGTGCAGACCTACCTCCAGGGCCGCCTTCACGACAGAGGAATCACCGATCCCACGCTTGTCGCGCAGTTGATCGCTCAGGTCGCCGACGGCAACTTCCTGTACGCCGCCCTCGCTGCGTCCGAGGATGCCGAGCGGTTGAATCTCCTTGCCTCAGGCGAGCGGGTTCTGCCGCACGGTCTGGGAGACCTCTACACCAGCTTCCTCGGCCGTCAAGTGACCGCCGACCCTGGTCGGTGGCGTGAGGTCATCCGCCCGGTTCTCGGATTCCTTGTGCAAAGCCGAGGCAATGGATTTACGAGGCGTCAGCTGGCGCAGCTGACCGGTCTCCGCCAATCAGCCGTCGACGATGCGCTGGAGCTGTGCGCTCCGTATCTACAGGGCCCGCGACCCGACGGCCCCTTTGTCCCCTTCCACGGGTCATTGCGCGACCATCTCCGCCAGGAGTCTCGACACGGCGTCTACCCGCGAGAGTCGACAGAGCAGATCATCGCGACGTTCCGCGCCGATGCCACCGATTCCCATGGCGTGGAGTACCTCTTGGGCTACATGGCCGACCGTGTCCGGCTCATGGTCACTGCCCAGGGCACCGAGTACACCGTCGAACACAATCGACAGCAACCGCCGGAGCTGCGTGATCTGGAAGAGACCGTCACCGACTGCGGTTACCTGGTCGCGCGCATCGCCGCGACGGGCGTGGATTCACTCCTGAACGAGATCACCGCTCTGCACAGCCTGCTTCCGGAGAGCTCGGTGCTCAGTACAATGCGCGCGATACTTGGACGTCAGGCGCACAATCTGCACGGCGGGGGAGCATCCGGAGAGAAGGCGTCGTTCACCACCCAGCAACTCCTGTACGAATCCTCTGTGAGCGGGCGCTCCGGCCTCCTCCACCGCAGCCACGAACACGAGCCGGTGATCTCAACCTTTTGGAGCGCCACGGGCGAAAATTCACGGCTGCTGTCACACACGCTGGCCACCAGCGAATACAACGTGGATGCCGGGGCCATGTCCGAGGACGGAACCAGAACAGCGCTCTGCGGATTCACCTGGCACGGTAACGACATGCACAAGACTGTCCAGGTGTTCGACACGAAGACCGGTTCGACAATTCGAGAGTTCCCACCCACCGAAAACACGATGAGGGTGTTCAGTCTCCGCTTCAGTGACGACGGTCGGCGACTCGTGGCTCTACGCGTAGACCGAACGGGCATGGTCTGGGATCTGTCCTCCGGTACAGGAAAACCGCTGACGCCCGACGAGTTCACCGAGCCCCGGCTCTCTTCCCTGCCGGTGGAACTCCCGCCCTATGCCATACCCGAGCAGGTCCCCCCGGAGGATCTCGCGAACCTGATCATTGCGGCCACCCCGGATCGCCGGTACGCGGCCGTCTGCGAGCGCGGGGACAGCTCGGTGATCATGTGGGACCTCACCAACCGCACCGTGCTGGGTCACTTCGACACCGGCCTGGTCCGAGCCTTGGCCATCTCACCTGACGGGCGGTGGGTGGTTGTGGGCTCGGCCCTCGGTGGAGCCCACGTCCTCACCCCGTTGTCCCCCACGCCGCGACTTGTACTGGACGGACACCGGGGCACAGTGCGCGCGGCATCGTTACGGGATAGCCATGCCGCGACGCTGGGCGATGACGGCGACTTGAAGATCTGGGATGCGGCCACGGGCCGACTGCTGCGGACGGAGCGCAGATCACACGTTCCGCACGGCGAAGACACCCTCGCCTTGGGCAGCGAGGCCAGCCTGTACGCCGTGGGGACCTATGCCGGCAACGCCGCACTCTTCGACATGCGACTTGGGTCCCGGTTACGCCCGCTCATGGTCAACGGCAACCCTTGCGACGAGGACTGGCGAACACGCGACGGCGCCCGGGACGAGGCGTTGCCTCCGGTGGGAGGAGGTGACTGCCCACGCGAGCACTGGCCGACACGCGTCAACGATCGCCATGGCTCGCCCGTGTCGGCCCTCGACATCTCGCCTGACGACCGCCACATCGTGACCGGGACCCTCAACGGCGTGGTGCGTGTCTGGGATGCGGACACCGGCAATCTCGTACGTGAGGTCACACGGGGCGAATACCTGGTCAGGGCCGCTCGGTTCACCTCGGACGGAAACCACCTCATCACCGTCGCCCAACTCGGTGGTCCGTTTCTCCCAATGTGGTTGGGAGTGGAGAAGTGGAACCTCGGCACCGGGGAGTTGACCCAGGTCTTGTGGCCTGATGAGACGCATGCGCCCTTCCCCATCCCCAATGATGACTCGGTCGCCTCCCTCACCAGAGACGGCCGCTACCTGGCGACTGGGCACAGGAACGGCACGGTCACGGTGCACGACCTCGCCGCCCGGCAACGGGTCGGTCACCTTGTGCTGCACGGTGCCATCACATGCCTGGCCTTCGACGGGCCGTGGCTCCTGGCAGGTACAGCCAACGGCGACGTCACCCTGGCTGCCGTACGGCAGACGCCTGAGTCAGGGCGTGGTTGAGCGTGAGATCGGTTCCCCAGGCGGACTTGCGTTGCCGGCTCTCCCCCAGGCAGGGCCCCCGGTCCGCTGCCCCCATTCACACAGGCTCGACCTGGCAATCCGGGGGCATAGGATCGAACTCGGCGGGCCGGACGTCCGGAACGGAATGGTCGCCGTACGCCCCTGCCAGGCTCTGGAGCTGCCCCGTTCATCGTGAGCCGAGATCGAACTCACATGTTTCGCACGGACGGTGCCCGGACGTCGTTCCCAACCACCATCGTCAAGAGGCCGACCGGCGGGGCGTCTCGGCACACCGCCAGCGGCCTTTGCCCTGCGGTCCAGGTGCCCAGACCTTAGCCAGAGAGATCAGCGGTTACTCTCCGTGGTAGAGGCGGTGCAGGTCGATCAGTTGGGTCGTCGGGGCGTCGTTCGCGAGATGGTGCAGTTCATCGGTGAGGCCGTGCCGCTGAAGCAGTAGAGCCGGGTCGCCTCGGAGGCGGAGCCTCGCACCGTCAGGAGCGAGCAGATGTAACCAAGACGTTCCACGTGGCCAACCCTCATCACGTCATTCCACCTCGCTTCGCCGGTAGCGATCAGCGCCTCGCGACCGTCGCCGTCCTCGCCGTGGACCGCGACGTCGGCCTTGTGGCTGGTCTTGGCGGCGGGGCGTTGGCTGTGTCGCTGCCGACCCGGGTGAAGTGTCCGCCGTGGGTGTCGGGCGCTGCGTGCCAACAGGTCCCTGCCCGGAGAATCTGCTCGAAGTGCGGGCCGGAGTCGGCCCTACTGCTGACGCGAAGAGATCTAGGGACTGTTGACCGCCTCGGGCGGCACCTACGGCTCACCGAGGATCGCTCGTCACCTGGACGAAGCAGGGTGGGCGGGCGCGGTCGCAGTGCGCAGGACGAGGTGGAGCTGTGTGGGCGGGCGCCGAAACGGGCGCGTACCCTACGCCGACCAGGCCGCCATCCCTCGGCCGGTGCCCTGATCCGTCGCCACCTCAATGCCGCTGCGTCGAACGTGCTGTTGTGCGGGGACGTCAGTCAGGCCGACACCCACCAGAGGCCGCTCGACCTGGCCACCGCCGAGACCTATCCCGCCCGATGCTCCAGATGCTGTTCGTTCCCGACAACGACAACATCAACGCACTCACCGGATAACCCGACACCGCGCACCACGGCCCACCGCACGCCTCCTGCACCGATGCGCTCCCCTGGCGCACTCCAGCACCGACCACAGCTGACCCCGCATCAGCAAATCCAAGAAAATAGCAGGTCAGCTCGCGTTCAGATGCCCTCGAACCGCCGCTAACCGAAACCCCGAACCTCCGACCGACGCATTTCCGATACGCAGGTCAGAAAGTACGTCCGGCACCGGACCACCTCGCGCGGAAATAAAGAAACCCCAGGTCAAGGGCCCGACCTGGGGTTCATCATGGAGCCGCCTTCGGGATTCGAACCCGAGACCTACGCATTACGAGTGCGTTGCTCTGGCCATCTGAGCTAAGGCGGCGCGCTGTCCACACCATGGTGCGATCAGCAACGGAGGTAAGTCTACACAGTTTCGAAGGGTGCTCCGACCACCCCTGACGGGGTCAGGAGCAGCGCTTGCCCGGGGGCGGGACGGTGCCCGCGAGGAGGTACGCGTTGATCGCCGAGTCGATGCAGGAACTGCCCCGCCCGTACGCCGTGTGCCCGTCGCCGTCGTACGTGAGGAGGTGCCCGGCGGAGAGCTGGCCCGCGAGGGCCTCGGCCCAGCGGTAGGGCGTCGCGGGATCGCGGACCGTGCCGACGACGAGGATCGGCGCGGAGCCCTGCGCGGTGATGCGGTGCGGGGCTCCGGTCGCGCGCACCGGCCAGTACGCGCAGGTCAGGGACGCCCAGCCCATGCCCTCACCGAAGACGGGGGACGCCTTCTCGAAGGCGGGGAGGGCCGCGCGCACCTCGTCGGGCGTGGCGTACGCGGAGGGCAGGTCGAGGCAGTTCACCGCCGCGTTGGCGAACATGAGGTTGGCGTAGCGGCCGGCGGAGTCGCGTTCGTAGTAGCTGTCGGCGAGGACGAGGAGACCGGCGCCGTCGTTCTCGCGGATCGCGGACGAGAGGGCCTCGCGGAGCTGTTCCCACGTGCTCTCGTCGTACATCGCGGCGATCACGCCGGTCGTCGCGAGGGCCTCGCCGAGCCTGCGGCCGTCCGCGTCGCCCGCGGGGATCGGGTGGGCGTCGAGGCGCCGGAAGAACGCCTTGAGGCCCGCGCCGACCTGCGCGGGCGTGCCGCTGAGGGGGCAGTCGGGGTGCCGTACGCAGTCCTTCGCGAACGACTGGAACGCGGTCTCGAAGCCGGCGGTCTGGTCGAGGTTCATCCGGCGGGCGGTCAGGGAGGGGTCCATCGCGCCGTCGAGGACGAGGCGGCCGACGCGGCCGGGGAACAGGCCCGCGTACGTGGCGCCGAGGAACGTGCCGTACGACGCGCCCACGTACGTCAGCTTCGGGTCGCCCAGCGCCGCGCGCAGGATGTCCATGTCGCGCGCGGCCTCGACGGTCGACACGTGCCGCAGGAGCTCGGGGGAGTCGGCGCCGCAGCCCTCCGCGAACCTCTGGTACGCCGCGACCAGCGCGTCCGTCTCGCGCTGGTCGTCGGGGGTCGTGTCGGTCTGCGTGTACGCGTCCATCGCGCGCCCGTCGAGACACTCCACGGGTTCGCTGCGGGCGACCCCGCGCGGGTCGACGGCGACCATGTCGTACCGCGCGCGCACCTGCGCCGGGTAGCCGAGGCCGGCGTACTGCTGGAGGTAGCCGACCGCCGAGCCGCCCGGGCCGCCGGGGTTGACCAGCAGGGAGCCCAGCCGCTCACCCGGCCCCGTCGCCTTCTTCCGGGCCACCGCGAGCCGGACGTCCCCCTGGGCCGGCTTCGCGTAGTCCAGCGGCGCCTTCATCGTCGCGCACTCGAAGCCCGGCACCCCGCAGCTGCGCCAGCGCAGCTTCTGCCCGTAGTACGACGACAGTTCGGCCGGCGTGGCCTTCGGCAGCGCCACCAGCTCGGCCCGCGCGGCGTCGGCCACCGAGGCGGCACCGCCTGTGGAGCAGCCGCCCAGCAGCAGCGCCGCCGAGGCGAGCGACGCGATGAGGGCGGCGGGGGTCCGGAGGCGGCGGGGACGACTGAGGCTCATACACCGAGAGTAACGCTGAGCGACGAAATGAACACGGTTCGTCCGAGATCCACCCCGTACGAGTGACGACCCATCAACTCACAGTGACATCACGGCGATCGGCGGCACCCCCCGGGCCAGACGGCACCCCCGCCCGCTCCAGCCACGGCGCACAGACCCACACCCCCACCCGCTCCGCGCACGGCGCGCACGGCACGCGCCCCAGCCTCACCCCGCGCACGGCGCACCCGGCCCGCGCCCCACCCTCACCCCGCCCGCAGCGCCATCGTCATCGCCTCCACCGCCAGCAGCGGCGCCACGTTCCGGTCCAGCGCCACCCGGCACGCCCCGATCGCCTCGATCCGCCGCAGCGTCGCCTCCGGGGACCCCTCCCGGGCGAGCCGCTCCAGCGTGTCCTCGGCGTCCGCGTTGGCGAGGGCGACGCGGGTGCCGAGCTGGAGCGCGAGGACGTCGCGGTAGAAGGCCGTGAGGTCGGTGAGCGCGAGGTCGAGGCTGTCGCGCTGGGTACGGGTCCGGCGGCGCTTCTGCTTGTCCTCCAGGTCCTTCATCACCCCGGCGGTGCCGCGCGGCATCCGGCTGCCCTGGGTCGCGCCGAGCGCCGCCTTCAGCTCCTCGGTCTCCTTCCCGTCGACCTCCTCGGCGAGCACCTTCGCATCCTCGGCCGCCGCGTCGACGAGTTCCTGCGCGGCCTTCAGCGCCCCGCCGATCTCGCCGACCCGCAGCGGCAGCTTCAGCACGGACGCGCGCCGCTCCCGCGCGGCCGGGTCGGTCGCGAGGCGCCGCGCGCGGTCGACGTGCCCCTGCGTCGCGCGGGCGGCGGAGGCCGCGACGTCCGGCGCGATGCCCTCGCGCCGGACCAGCATGTCGGCGACGGCGGCGACGGACGGCGTGCCCAGGTTGAGGTGCCGGCAGCGGGAGCGGATCGTCGGCAGGACGTCTTCGAGGGACGGCGCGCACAGCAGCCAGACGGTGCGCGGCGCCGGTTCCTCGACGGCTTTCAGGACCGCGTTCGCCGACTTCTCGTTCAGCCGTTCCGCGTCCTCGACGAGGATGATCTGCCAGCGGCCGGTCGCCGGGGACGTGAACGACTTCCTGACCGTGTCCCGCATGTCCTCCGCGAGGATCTGCGTCCCGACCGCGGCGACGGTCGTCACGTCCGCGTGCGTCCCGATCAGCGCCGTATGGCATCCGTCGCAGAACCCGCACCCCGGCGCGCCCCCGAGCGCCCGGTCCGGGCTGACGCACTGCAACGCCGCGGCGAACGCCCGCGCCACCTGCGTACGCCCGGCCCCGGGAGGCCCGGTGAACAGCCAGGCGTGCGTCATCTTGGACGCCTCGGGCGGCGCCTCGCCGCTCACCGCCGCCGTGACGAACGCGTCGGCATCCCGGGCGGCGGCCCCCAGCTGCTCGCTGACCCGCTCCTGCCCGACGAGGTCGTCCCACACACTCACCTGGCCGGCCACCTTCCGTCTCGTCCCGCTCGGCACTGCGGGTTCCATTGTGCGGGAGCCCACTGACAACGGAGTCCCGGCAACGAGATCGAAGGCAGGGCCCCGAGAGCGACGGCCCGGCAACGCCCTCAAGGGGCGCGGGGAGCCGCGCGACAAGCCACAGGGGTGCCGCACCCGCCATGCGACAGATGCGGCACCCCGTGACGCGCCTGCCTACCTCCGGCGCCCCTCGTCCTCGTCCCGCCGCGACCCCAGCAACTCATCGGCCAGCGACGGCAGATCGTCCAGCGGCGTCTCCTCGGCCCAGTCGGACCGGGGCCGCCTGCGCGGCGCCCCGCTCTCGTCGACCTGGGGCAGCTCCCGCGTACGGTCCTCGCGCTCGTCCCGGAAGAATCCCGGCGGCACCCGGTCGGCGGGCCGCTCCCCCGCCGGAGAGCCGGGGACCGGCGGCAGGACGGCCGTCTCCTCCGCGTCGGCGCCGACAGCCCAGGACGGCCGCGAGGAGGCGGACGGCTGAGGCAGCTCGGCCGTCACCTCACCGGCCCCGGGCGCCTCGTCCTTCACGAGCCGCACGGGCGGCAGTACGGCGGTCTCCTCGACGTCCCGCCCGCGCCCGGCGTCCTGCGGCGTCACCGCGGGCGTGGGCACGGTGACCGCCTCCGAAGCCTCGGGCCACCCGCCCTTCCTCGCGCCACGGGAACCGGCACCCCCGCGCGCCACGGGCCAGGCCGCCGACTCCCCGGACTCGGTCCGCACGTCCCGCCCCTCGGAAGCACCCTCGGCGCCCCCGCGCGCGGCGGGCCAGCTCACCGCACCGGCACCGGTACCGGGCTCGCCGCCGACCTCGGGCCAGCCCCCACCCGCGACCGGCGTCCCGTGCGGCGGCGTCCGGGGCCCCGCCGCAGCCGCGGCAGCCGCCTCCTCGGCAGCGCGCCGCGCCTCCTCGGCCCGCAGCAACGCCTCCTCCGCGCGCCGCTGCTTCTCGACACGCCGGGCCTCGGCCTCGGCCCGCAGCCGCGCCTCCTCCTCGGCCTGCTGACGACGCCGCTCCGCCTCGGCGGCCCGCCGCGCCTCTTCCTCGGCGCGCGCCTTCTCCTCCGCGAGGAGCCGCACCCGCTCCTCCTCGGCCCGCTTGCGCGCTTCCTCCGCGCGCACGCGCGCCTCCTCGGCCTGCCGTTCGGCCTCGCGCCGCTGCGCCTCCTCCAGCTCGCGCCGCTTGCGCTCCTCCTCCTCGGCGCGGAGCTTGGCGAGCTGCTCCTGGCGCTCGCGCTCCAGGCGCTCCTCCTCGGCCTTGCGGGCGGCCTCTTCCTCGGCCTTGCGCCGGGCCTCCTCCTCGGCCTTCCTGCGCGCCTCCTCCTGGGCCTTGATCTCGGCCTCGGAGAGCGGCAGCAGCTGGTCGAGCCGCGCGCGGACGACGGTGGTGACGGCCTCGGCCTCCTGGCCCGCGTCGACGACGAGGTAGCGGCCGGGGTCGGCGGCGGCGAGGGTGAGGAAACCGGACCGCACGCGCGCGTGGAACTCGGCGGGCTCCGACTCCAGCCGGTCCGGCGCCTCGGTGAACCGCTCGCGCGCGGTCTCCGGCGAGACGTCGAGCAGGACGGTCAGATGCGGGACGAGCCCGTCGGTGGCCCAGCGCGAGATGCGCGCGATCTCGACCGGCGACAGGTCGCGCCCGGCGCCCTGGTAGGCGACGGAGGAGTCGACGTACCGGTCGGTGATGACGACGGCGCCGCGCTCCAGGGCGGGCCGTACGACGGTGTCGACGTGCTCGGCGCGGTCGGCGGCGTACAGCAGCGCCTCCGCGCGGTGCGAGAGGCCGGCCGAGGAGACGTCGAGGAGGATCGAGCGCAGCCGCTTGCCGACCGGCGTGGCGCCGGGCTCGCGGGTGAGGACGACCTCGTGGCCCTTAGCCCTTATCCACTCGGCGAGCGCCTCGGCCTGGGTGGACTTGCCGGCGCCGTCGCCGCCCTCCAGGGCGATGAAGAAGCCGGTCGCGGCGGGCGCGGTCGCGGGCTCGGAGCCGCCGAGCAGGGCGTCGCGCAGGTCCTGGCGCAGGGGGACGCCGGAGCGGTCGTCGACCTTGGCGAGGACCAGCGCGGCGACCGGCAGCAGCAGCGCGCCGACCAGCATCAGCGTGAACGCGGCGCCGCCGTGCGCGAACACGAACCGGCCGCTCTCCAGGCGGTGCGGGCCGATCAGCGCGGCCACGAGGGGCGCGACCAGCGCGGCGAACCCGACGAAGACCCGGACGACCGCGTGGAGGTGCTCGGTGACCCGCGCGCGGCGGCCGTCCTCGGTCTCCTGGTCGAGCAGCGCGTGCCCGGTGTTCGCGGCGACCCCCGCGCCCACGCCCGCGAGGGCGGCGAGCAGCAGGACGGTCGCGTTGTCCGGGACGAGCCCGGCGGCCAGCAGCGACACACCGGTGACCGCGATGGCCAGCGCCAGCAGGCGGCGGCGCGACAGCGCGGGCAGGATCCTGGGCGCCGTACGGATACCGACGACGACCCCGCCGGTCAGGCCGAGGACGAGCAGGCCGTACGAGATCGGGCCGCCGCCCAGGTCGACGGCCTGGAGGACGGCGACGGCCACGGCGGCGGCGACCGCGCCCGCGACGACGCCGCACGCCGTCACCAGCAGCGGGATCGCGCCGGTACGGCCGGTCTCGGCACCGGTGCCCGCGCGCGGGCGGCGCAGGCCCTCCAGCGGGGACCGCGCGCGCGGGGTGCGCAGCTTGGGCAGCTCCAGCGCGGAGACGACCGACAGGGACGCGGCGAACAGGCCCGCCGCGACGTACGACGCGAGCGCCGCCTGGTGCTGGTCGAACCAGGCGACTCCGGCGCCCAGCAGGACGTTCACCAGTCCGGCCGCGATCAGGACGGCGCCGGCGAGCGGGATCGCCGCGAAGCCGGTGCGCAGCGACAGGCGGCGCAGGGCGTCCATGTGGTCCGGGAGCGGCCGTACGGTCGCGCCCTCCGGCGGCGGCGCCGGCAGCAGCGCGGGCGCGGCGCCCTCGCGCGCGATCGTCCACAGCCGCTCGGCGATGCCGGTCACGAAGACCGTCGCCAGCAGCAGCACCAGCGCGTTGCCCGGCGTCCAGTCGATCCACAGGGGCGCGACGATCAGCAGCACCGCGCGCACGCCGTCCGCACCGGCCATCGTCCAGCGGCGGTCCAGCGGGCCGTCGGGAGAGGTGAGCGAGGTCAGCGGGCCGAGCAGGACGGCCCCGAACAGGACGGTGGCCACCGCGCGCACGCCGAGCACGAGCGCGACGGACAGCGCCGCCCCCCGGTACCCGCCGCCCAGGGCCTCCTGGGAGACGACGGCCTGGAGCGTGAGGAACACCAGCACCAGGACGGCGAGGGCATCCCCCGCTCCGCCCACCAGCTGCGCACTCCACAACCGCCGCAACTGCGGCTGCCTGAGCAACGCCCGCACGGCGCGCTCGCGTGAGTCCACCACCAGGGCGTCATTCTCTGCCGGGTGAAGGCCCGTCGGCTGCTCGGCTCGCGTCATGCTTTCAGCCTATCCGCCCCCACCGACACACCACCCCATACGGCCCGTCCCGCCCGGCCGCCCCCCGCTCCGCCCGGCCGCGGGTCCGGTGGGTGCGGCGGCACTCCGACGGCGCGGGCAGGCGCCGGCGCCCCCACCGAACCCGCACCCGACCCCCACCACTCCCCCGCACCCGCGAACGGCAGAGCCCCGTGCCGCGCCGAGAGGGCGTGGCACGGGGCTCCGTCGTTCGCTCAGTCCTCCGCGGACGCCCGGGAAGCCGTGCTCTTCTTCGCCGCGGCCGTCGTCTTCTTCGCCGTGGTCGTCTTCTTGGCGGCGGTCTTCTTCGCGGCGGCCGTCTTCGTGGCCGCCGCCTTCTTCGCCGGGGCCTTCTTGGCGGGTGCCTTCTTCGCGGTCTTCTTCGCCGGGCCCTTCGCCCGCTTCTCCGCGAGGAGTTCGAAGCCGCGCTCGGGCGTGATCTCCTCGACGCTGTCGCCGGAGCGGAGCGTCGCGTTGGTCTCGCCGTCGGTGACGTACGGCCCGAACCGGCCGTCCTTGACGACGACGGGCTTGCCGCTGACGGGGTCCGCGCCGAGCTCCTTCAGCGGCGGCTTGGCGGCGGCGCGCCCGCGCTGCTTGGGCTGGGAGTAGATCTCCAGCGCTTCTTCGAGGGTGATCGTGAAGAGCTGGTCCTCGGTCTGGAGGGACCGCGAGTCGGTGCCCTTCTTGAGGTACGGCCCGTAGCGCCCGTTCTGCGCGGTGATCTCGACGCCCTCCGCGTCGGCGCCCACCACGCGCGGGAGGGACATCAGCTTGAGCGCGTCGTCGAGGGTGACGGTGTCGAGGGACATCGACTTGAACAGCGAGGCGGTGCGCGGCTTGACCGCGTTCTTCCCGGTCTTCGGCGTCCCCTCGGGCAGCACCTCGGTGACGTACGGCCCGTACCGGCCGTCCCGCGCGATGATCTGGTGCCCGGAGACGGGGTCGGTGCCCAGCTCGAAGTCGCCGCTGGGCTTGGCCAGCAGTTCCTCCGCCATCTCGACGGACAGCTCGTCGGGCGCGAGGTCCTCGGGGATGTCCGCGCGCTGGTGGCCCTCGCTGTCCTTCTCCCCGCGCTCGATGTACGGCCCGTACCGGCCGACCCGCAGGACGATCCCGCTGCCGACGGGGAACGAGGACACCTCGCGGGCGTCGATCGCGCCGAGGTCGGTCACCAGCTCCTTGAGCCCGCCGAGGTGGTCCCCGTCGCCGTTGCCCGCGTCGGCCGCGCCGCCCGCGCCGCCGGTGCCCTCGCCGAAGTAGAACCGCTTGAGCCACGGCACGGACTGCGCCTCGCCGCGCGCGATGGCGTCGAGGTCGTCCTCCATCTTGGCGGTGAAGTCGTAGTCGACGAGCCGCCCGAAGTGCTTCTCCAGGAGGTTGACGACGGCGAAGGACAGGAACGACGGGACGAGCGCGGTGCCCTTCTTGAAGACGTAGCCGCGGTCGAGGATGGTGCCGATGATCGACGCGTACGTGGACGGGCGGCCGATCTCGCGCTCTTCGAGCTCCTTGACGAGGGACGCCTCGGTGTAGCGCGCGGGCGGCTTGGTCGCGTGCCCGTCGACCGTGATCTCCTCGGCGGTCAGCGGGTCGCCCTCGGTGACCTGCGGCAGGCGCCGCTCGCGGTCGTCCAGTTCGGCGTTCGGGTCGTCCGCGCCCTCGACGTACGCCTTCAGGAAGCCGTGGAAGGTGATCGTCTTGCCGGAGGCGGTGAACTCGACGTCCCGGCCGTCCGCGGCGGTGCCGCCGATCTTGACGGTGACGCTGTTGCCGGTGGCGTCCTTCATCTGGGAGGCGACCGTGCGCTTCCAGATCAGCTCGTAGAGGCGGAACTGGTCGCCGGTCAGGCCGGTCTCCGCGGGGGTGCGGAAACGATCACCCGAGGGACGGATCGCCTCGTGCGCCTCCTGCGCGTTCTTGACCTTCCCGGCGTACGTGCGCGGGGCGGAGGGCAGGTAGTCGGCGCCGTACAGCTGGGTGACCTGCGCGCGGGCGGCGGACACGGCGGTGTCGCTGAGGGTCGTGGAGTCCGTACGCATGTAGGTGATGAAGCCGTTCTCGTACAGCTTCTGCGCCACCTGCATGGTCGCCTTCGCGCCGAAGCCGAGCTTGCGGCTGGCCTCCTGCTGGAGGGTCGTCGTACGGAAGGGGGCGTACGGCGAGCGGCGGTACGGCTTGGACTCGACCGAGCGGACGGCGAACCGGGTCTGCTCCAGGGCGGCGGCCAGGGCGCGGGCGCTGCTCTCGTCGAGGTGGAGGATCTGCTCGCTCTTGAGTTGTCCCAGGGAGTCGAAGTCGCGGCCCTGCGCGACCCGCCTGCCGTCGACGGTCTGGAGGCGGGCGACCAGCGACGACGGGTCCGACGAGTCCCCGGCGCGGCCGGTCGCGAAGGTCCCCGTCAAGTCCCAGTACTCAGCAGAACGAAAAGCGATGCGCTCGCGTTCCCGCTCGACCACGAGTCGTGTCGCCACCGACTGGACGCGGCCCGCCGACAGCTTCGGCATGACCTTCTTCCACAGGACCGGCGAGACCTCGTAGCCGTAGAGGCGGTCGAGGATGCGGCGGGTCTCCTGGGCGTCGACGAGCTTCTGGTTGAGCTGGCGCGGGTTCGCGACGGCGGCCCGGATCGCGTCCTTGGTGATCTCGTGGAAGACCATCCGCTTGACCGGGATCGTCGGCTTGAGGACCTGCTGGAGGTGCCACGCGATGGCCTCGCCCTCGCGGTCCTCGTCGGTGGCGAGGAAGAGTTCGTCGGACTCCTTGAGGAGGTCCTTCAACTTCTTGACCTGCGCGCGCTTGTCGGCGTTGATCACATAGATGGGCTGGAAGTCGTGCTCGACGTCCACGCCGAGGCGGCGCACCTCGCCGGTGTACTTCTCCGGCACCTCGGCGGCGCCGCTCGGAAGGTCGCGGATGTGCCCGACGCTGGCCTCGACGATGTATCCGGGGCCGAGATAGCCCTTGATCGTCTTCGCCTTGGCGGGCGACTCGACGATGACGAGTCGCCTGCCGCCCTTCGCGGTCTCGCTTGTCGGGGACAACTTCGCTCTTCTCTCCGGATCGACGCTGGGGGCCTCCCCAGGCTTCGTCCCGGGGCACAGTCATGGTGACGCTGCGGAGTGTGACGGTACATCCCGCCCCCGTGTCAAACGGGAAAAGCCCGCAACGGCCACTCGAACGGTAACCCGACTACCGCCATTCCTGCCGCCCGGAGTACCGACCGACGTATTCAGGACGGTCGGCGCCGCACCGCACCGCCGACCGGTACGGCGCTCCCGCGCGCGGTGTCCCCGCGCCGCCCCGGACGCGCGCTCAGACCCGCGTGAGGCACCACGCCGCGACGGCCAGCGACGCCACGGCGGCGGCCGTGGCGAACGTCACCGCGACCCCTTGCCCGACCCCCTGGGCGACCGGCTGCCGCTGGCGCGCGCGTACGGTCGTCCACACCAACAACCCGCCCCCGAACAGCGCGAACACCGCCCCCGCGAAGATCGCCGGCCCACTCTCCATGCCCGTCCACGCCCCCTCGTCGCCCCGCACGCGCGTGCGGCTGCGCCGGACCCTGCCACGCCCGGACGGCACCCCGGCGAACCTCAGGTGAACACCGCCCCGCCGCTCCCCCCGGCCCCGGACGGACCCCCGGCGCACCGCCCCGCGCGCCGGGTACGCACCACCCGCGCGCGGGTGCCTTTCCGGCCGACTTCCGCGCGCGGGCCGCGACCGAGGTCGGGCGCCCCGCCTCAGCCCTCGTCCACCGGCTCCAGGAACCCCTGCTCCACCAGCAGCCGGATCTGCGCGGGCGTGCGGTCGCGCAGGACGACCGGGTCCTCGCCGACGAGCTGGGCGATCGCGTCGAGGATCACGCCCGCGGTCAGCGAGCCGTCGCACACGCCCGCGAAGCCGGCGCCGACGGTGTCGACCTTGGTGGCCCGGCGCATGCCGCGGTGCTGGCGCAGGACGACGTGTTCGGGGTCCTCGGCGCCGGGCAGCCCGACCTGTTCCTGGACGACCTCGGGGGCCAGCGCGAAGCGGGCGGTGAGGAGGGCGGCGTCGTCGTGGCCGCGGAGGTAGTCGACGCGGTCGAAGTGGGCGCGGACGGCGTCCCCGAGGGGCTGCTCGACGGGGTGCGGCCACTCCTCGACGGTGACGGACGGCTCGGCGGCGGACGCCTTGCGCAGGGTGATCCACCCGAACCCGACGGCCTTCACCTTGCGCGCCTCGAACTCGTCGAGCCAGGCGTCGTACCGCGCCTCGTAGGCGGCCGGGTCGTCCCGGTGGTCCCCGGCGTCGCGCAGCCACAGCTCGGCGTACTGGGTGACGTCCTGGACCTCGCGCTGGACGACCCACGCGTCGCACCCGCGCGGGATCCACGAGCGCAGCCGGTCCTGCCAGTCCTCGCCCTCGACGTGCTGCCAGTTGGCGAGGAACTGCGCGTACCCGCCCTCGTTCAGCCGCGCGCCCGCGCCCTGGACGAGCGCGCGGCACAGGTCGTCGCCGCCCATGCCGCCGTCCCGGTACGTCAGGCGCGCGCCCGGGGAGATCACGAAGGGCGGGTTGGAGACGATCAGGTCGTACGACTCGCCGTCGCGCAGCGGCTCGTACAGCGAGCCCGCGCGCAGGTCGGCCGCCGGTGCGCCGGACAGGGCGAGCGTGAGGGCGGTGATGTGCAGCGCGCGCGGGTTGAGGTCGGTGGCCGTCACGCGCGTGGCGTGCCGGGCGGCGTGCAGGGCCTGGATGCCGGAGCCGGTGCCGAGGTCGAGCGCGGCGCCCACGGGCGTGCGGACGGTGATCCCGGCGAGCGTCGTGGAGGCGCCGCCGACGCCGAGGACGACGGCCTCGTCGCGCTTGCCGATCCCGCCCGCCCCGCCGACCGCGCACCCGAGGTCGGACACGACGAACCAGTCCTCGCCGTCGGGCCCGCCGTAGGGGCGTACGTCGACGGTGGCCGCGACCTCGTCGCCCGCGCGCGTCAGCCAGCCGCTCTCCACGCACGCGTCCACCGGCAGAACGCCGGCCACGCGCGCGTACGGCACGGTCCGCTGCAACAGGAAGAGCCGTACGAGGGCCTCCAGCGGCGTGTCGCCGCGTGTCGCGCGCAGCGCGGGCACCGTCTCGCTGCGGGCCAGCGCCGTGTACGCGGGGGCGCCCAGCAGGTCGAGCAGCCCGTCGGCGGTGAAGGAGGCCGCGAGCAGGGCCTCCCGCAGCCGGACGGTCACATCGACGTGGTCGGACGAGGGCAGCGGGGAGGGGGTGACTTCACTCACCCGCACATTGTCCCCCGTACGCACGCGCGAGCGCGGCTCGCGGTCGGCCGTACGCGCGCGCGTGGGGGGGCTATGCACCGGCGGCTGGCGTCCCCGCCCGACAAAGCCGGCCGTACGCGCGCGTGGGGGCTATCCCTTGGCCGCACCCGTCGCGGAGCCCGACGGCGACGGCGAGGCCGCCGGGGCCGAGGGTGCCGCCGAGGGCTCCGCCGGGGCCGACGGGGCCGCCGTCTGCTTGCAGGTGTCCTGTTTCACCATGGCCCGCTTGACGTCCCCGGTCTCCAGGTCCGTCAGCGCCGTGTCGCTGGTCTTGAGGGTCTTCAGGTCGGCGGCCACCGCGTCGAGCCCGACGGAGAACTTCGCCTCGCTCTTCGTGTCGAGGGCGTCCGTCTTGGTCTTGAGCCCGGCGTACGACGTGGACAGCGAGGTGAGCACCGTGACGGCGTTGCGCTGCTTCGTGGCGCCGTCCTCGACGCCGGGAGGCGCCCCGGCGGAGCTGATGGCGTCGGCGAGCCCCTTGTAGCCGTCGGCCTGCTGCTGGAACGCCTGGGACAGCGTCTGCTGGACCTCCTTCGGGGGGAGGCCGTTGGTGGAGACCTTCTCGATGGAGGCGCTGGCCGTGTCGATCTTGGCCTTGAGCGCGGGGATGTCGGAGCAGAGCTTCCCGGCCCAGGCGACGAGGTCCTTGTTCACCTCGTTCTTCTCACCGCTGCATCCCGTCAGCGCCAGTATCAGGACCGCACCGCCGGACAGTGCGGTCGCGAGCTTCTTGTTCACCGGATCGGTCCCTTCCATGGCTCTCGGCCACGGAAACATACACGCCGACCGGACGCGCACCACCGGGAGAGTGGCCCCTATGAGGCGCTATCGGAAGGTTTGTCCCCCACCCTCGCCGCGCGTTCCCGAGAGAGAAGCCTCACGGCGCACAAGGGCGGGCGGCCCACGAGCGAACCGCCCGCCCTATAGGACGACGTTCTGTACAGAACTTACGAAACGGCCGCCCTGGGATGCGCGCCCTCCGCGTCGCCGGACTCCTCCTCGTCCCCCACCGCGATCCCGCGCCGCTTGGACACGTACACCGCGCCCACGATCACCGCGAGGGACAGCACCGCGATCAGCACCCGTATCCCGACGCTCTCGTCCGCGCCGTACGAGAACTTGATCACGGCGGGGGCGATCAGCAGGGAGACGAGGTTCATGACCTTCAGCAGCGGGTTGATGGCGGGCCCGGCGGTATCCTTGAAGGGGTCGCCGACCGTGTCGCCGATGACGGTCGCGGCGTGCGCCTCGCTGCCCTTGCCGCCGTGGTGGCCGTCCTCGACGAGCTTCTTGGCGTTGTCCCAGGCGCCCCCGGAGTTGGCCAGGAAGACGGCCATCAGCGTGCCGGTGCCGATGGCCCCCGCGAGGTACGCGCCGAGCGCGCCGACGCCGAGCGTGAACCCGACGAAGATGGGCGCCATGACGGCGAGCAGACCCGGCGTCGTCAGCTCCCTGAGCGCGTCCTTCGTGCAGATGTCGACGACCCGGCCGTACTCGGGTTTCTCCGTGTAGTCCATGATCCCGGGCTTCTCCCGGAACTGCCGGCGCACCTCGAAGACGACCGCGCCCGCCGACCGGGACACCGCGTTGATGGCGAGCCCGGAGAACAGGAACACGACGGCCGCGCCCGCGATCAGCCCGACGAGGTTGTTGGGCTGCGATATGTCCATCATCAGACTCATCGGCGCCCCCTCCCCGCTGAGCTGCTCCCCGACGTCCCGCGCGCCCGTGGTGATGGCGTCCCGGTACGACCCGAAGAGCGCCGAGGCGGCGAGTACGGCGGTGGCGATGGCGATGCCCTTGGTGATGGCCTTGGTGGTGTTGCCGACGGCGTCGAGGTCGGTGAGCACCTGCGCGCCCGCGCCCTGGACGTCGCCGGACATCTCCGCGATGCCCTGCGCGTTGTCGGAGACGGGCCCGAAGGTGTCCATGGCGACGATGACGCCGACGGTCGTCAGCAGCCCCGTCCCGGCCAGCGCGACCGCGAACAGGGCGAGCATGATCGACGTACCGCCGAGCAGGAACGCGCCGTAGACCCCCAGGCCGATCAGGAGGGCGGTGTAGACGGCCGATTCGAGGCCGATGGAGATCCCGGCCAGGACGACCGTCGCGGGGCCCGTGAGGGACGTCTTGCCGATGTCCCGCACGGGCCTGCGGGTCGTCTCCGTGAAGTACCCGGTGAGCTGCTGGATGAGCGCGGCCAGCACGATCCCGATCGCCACGGCGACCAGCGCGAGGACGCGCGGGTCGCCGCCCCGGCCGCTGATCGCGGTGTCGGTGACGCCGTCCAGGTCGCCGTACGAGCCCGGCAGGTAGACGAAGACGGCGACGGCGACGAGTGCGAGGGAGATCACGGCGGAGATGAAGAAGCCGCGGTTGATGGCGCTCATGCCGCTGCGGTCGGCGCGGCGGGGGGCCACCGCGAAGATGCCGATCATGGCGGTGATCACCCCGATCGCCGGGACGAGCAGCGGGAACGCGAGCCCCGCGTCGCCGAAGGCGGCCTTGCCGAGGATCAGCGCGGCGACCAGCGTCACGGCGTACGACTCGAAGAGGTCGGCGGCCATGCCCGCGCAGTCGCCGACGTTGTCGCCCACGTTGTCGGCGATCGTCGCGGCGTTGCGGGGGTCGTCCTCCGGGATGCCCTTCTCGACCTTGCCGACCAGGTCGGCGCCGACGTCGGCGGCCTTGGTGAAGATGCCGCCGCCGACCCTCATGAACATGGCGATCAGGGCGGCGCCGAGGCCGAAGCCCTCCAGGACCTTGGGGGCGTCGGCCGCGTAGACGAGGACGACGCAGGAGGCGCCGAACAGGCCGAGGCCGACGGTGAACATGCCGACCACGCCGCCCGTACGGAATGCGATCTTCATCGCTTTGTGCGAGACGGCGGTGAGATCCTTTTCCGGCTCCCCCTCGGCCGGAGTGGCTTCTCTGGCCGCCGCGGCGACCCGGACATTGCTGCGCACCGCGAGCCACATGCCGATATAGCCGGTGGCCGCCGAGAACGCCGCGCCGATCAGAAAGAAAGCCGACCTTCCGGCCCGTTGATTCCAGTCGTCGGCAGGCAGCAACATCAACAGGAAGAACACGATCACCGCGAATACGCCGAGCGTACGCAACTGCCTGGCGAGATACGCGTTCGCGCCTTCCTGGACCGCCGCCGCGATCTTCTTCATGCTGTCGGTGCCCTCGCCCGCCGCCAGTACCTGGCGCAGCAGCACACCCGCGACCACCAGGGCGGCGAGGGCCACGAGGGCGATCACCGCCACCAGGACACGATTTCCGTCGGTCAGCTCCGCCATTCGTCCTCCTTGACGTTTGGGCTGAGCTCCTGAGATGTGGACGGATTGTAGGTACCGGAACCCGATCAATACAGTGCGCGGCATGCAGAATTCGCCGTCGCGTCAAGTAATGCGGCGGGGGCATTAAGATTCTTTTGACGAAACCACTGTAAGTGTTAATGAGCGTGCCCGCACATGCCGAAGGGCCCCACTCGGGGGCCCTTCGGGTACTGCCGCTGTATTACGCCGGTGTCGTCGGCCACGTCATCCGGATGAGACCCGGCGTGACCTGGACGTCGTCCACGAGCCCGCTGATGACCGCGAGGCCCATGTCGTCCTCCTCGGTCTCCGCGCCGCCCGACGCCCCCACGCCGGGGTGGGCGACCGGCGCCTCGTCGCCGACCTCGATGGAGAACTGCTTCTCCTCCTCGATCAGCGCGACCTTGACGGGCGCGGTGAGGCCCGCGCTCTGGTGGAGCCCCACCGCGCGCGTACAGGCCTCGCCGACGGCGAGCCGGACCTCGTCGAGTACGGCCTCGTCCACTCCGGCCCTGCGCGCCACCGCTGCCGCCACCAGTCGGGCGGTCCTGACGTGCTCGGGCAGCGCGCTGAAGCGGAGTTCAACGGTGGCCATGCGTCCCCCTCGGAACTACGGGCGTGCTTGTGGGAAGGCCGGGCCGCCGGTGAACGGCGGCCCGGTCCCCCCGGTTGTTCAGTTCGTCGTACCGCTGGTGGGCGGAGGTCAGTCGGTGGCCTCGACGGCTTCCGCGACCGAGGTGTGGATCGGGAACACCTTGGTGAGCCCCGTGATCCGGAAGATCTTCAGAATGCGCTCCTGGTTGCAGACCAGGCGCAGCGAGCCCTCGTGGGCGCGCACACGCTTGAGGCCGCCGACCAGCACGCCGAGCCCGGTGGAGTCGAGGAAGTCCACGCCCTCCATGTCCACGACGAGGTGGAAATTCCCGTCGTTCACCAGCTCGACCAGCTGCTCGCGCAGCTTGGGCGCGGTATATACGTCGATTTCGCCACCGACCTTGACGATCGTGCGATCGCCGATGGTCTCGGTCGACAGGGACAGGTCCACGGATCCTCCAGCACCTTGCTATCGAGCGGTCGCCCCTCGGGACACCTAGGCAGGAGCCCCTGGACGGTTCGCCAGCCGCGATGGCATTCAATCACTTACCGGCAGGCGTGCACGACGCCTTCGCTCCATTGTCCGTCACGCCGGTGACACACTCGGTGCCGATGGCCAAGAATCACCGATCCGATCGACCCTCGCCGCAGGCGCTGCTGCACAGCCTCGCCGCGGGGTCCGACCGCGCCTCGCGCATCACCCATACGGAGCACTTGCCCCCGAGGGCGGGACGTCATGCCGTCTGGCCGCACCGGATCCGCGCGGAAGTGATCGCGGCCGTACGGGAGTACGGCATCGAGGACCCCTGGGCGCACCAGGCGCTGGCCGCCGAACACGCCCTGGACGGCGAGTCGGTGATCGTCGCCACAGGCACCGCCTCGGGCAAGTCGCTGGCTTATCTCGTACCCGTCCTGTCGGCCCTCCTGGACGGCTCAGAGGCCCCCAACGGCCGCGGCGCGACAGCCCTGTACCTCGCTCCGACGAAGGCGCTGGCGGCGGATCAGCTCCGATCCGTGAAGGAACTTTCACAACCTCTCGGCACCGCGGTGCGTCCTGCCGTGTACGACGGTGACACTCCGGTCGAGGAGCGGGAGTGGGTCCGCCAGTACGGCACGTACGTCCTCACCAACCCCGACATGCTGCACCGCGGCATCCTCCCCTCGCACCCGCGCTGGTCCTCGTTCCTGAAGTCCCTGAAGTACGTCGTGGTGGACGAATGCCACACCTACCGGGGCGTGTTCGGCTCCCACGTCGCACAAGTCCTGCGCCGGCTGCGGCGGCTGTGCGCGCGGTACGGCTCCTCCCCGGTGTTCCTGCTGGCCTCCGCGACCGCGGCGCAGCCCGCGGTCACCGCCGGGCGCCTGACCGGCCTGCCGGTCGTCGAGGTCGCCGACGACGCCTCCCCGCGCGGCGAGCTGGTCTTCGCCCTCTGGGAGCCGCCGCTGACCGAACTGCACGGCGAGAAGGGCGCCCCGGTGCGGCGTACAGCGATCGCCGAGACCGCCGACCTGCTGACCGACCTCGCGGTCCAGGGGGCGCGCACGGTCGCCTTCGTGCGCTCCCGGCGCGGGGCCGAGCTGATCTCCGTCATCGCGCAGGAGCGGCTGGCCGAGGTCGACCGGTCGCTCGCGCGGCGGGTGGCCGCGTACCGGGGCGGGTACCTGCCCGAGGAGCGGCGGGCGCTCGAACAGGCGCTGCACTCCGGTGAGTTGCTGGGGCTGGCCGCGACGACCGCGCTGGAGCTGGGCGTGGACGTCTCCGGGCTCGACGCGGTCCTCATCGCCGGGTACCCCGGCACCCGCGCCTCCCTGTGGCAGCAGGCCGGGCGCGCGGGGCGGGGCGGCGAGGGGGCGCTCGCGGTCCTCGTCGCGCGGGACGATCCGCTGGACACGTTCCTCGTCCACCATCCCGAGGCGCTGTTCGACCAGCCCGTCGAGTCGACGGTCCTCGACCCCGACAACCCGTACGTCCTCGCCCCTCACCTGTGCGCGGCGGCCTCCGAACTTCCGCTCACCGAGGACGACTTCGAGCTGTTCGGCCCCTCGACCAAGGACCTCCTCCCCCAGCTGGAGGCCGCGCGGCTGCTGCGCCGGCGCACCAAGGCGTGGCACTGGACCCGCCGGGAACGGGCCGCCGACCTCGCCGACATCCGGGGCGAGGGGGGTACGCCGGTCCAGATCGTCGAGGCGGGTACGGGGCGGCTGCTGGGCACCGTCGACGCCGGGTCCGCGCACACGAGCGTCCACGAAGGGGCCGTGCATCTGCATCAGGGCCGTACGTATCTCGTGCGCGCGCTGGATCTCGACGACTCCACGGCGTTGGTCGAGGAGGCCAGCCCGCCCTACTCGACGATCGCCCGCGATACGACGGCTGTCGCGGTCCTGTCCGTCGACGCCGAGATCCCCTGGGGCGAGGGGACGCTGCACTACGGCTCCGTCGAGGTGACCAACCAGGTGGTGTCGTTCCTGCGCCGCCGGGTTCTGACGGGCGAGGTCCTGGGCGAGACGAAGCTGGACCTCCCGCCCCGCAAACTCCGTACGCGCGCGGTGTGGTGGACGGTGACGGAGTCCCAGCTGGACGACGCCGCCATCCCCCCGGAGATCCTCGGCGGCGCCCTCCACGCCGCCGAACACGCCTCCATCGGCATGCTCCCCCTCTTCGCGACCTGCGACCGCTGGGACATCGGCGGCGTCTCCATCCCCCTGCACCCCGACACCCTGCTGCCGACGGTCTTCGTCTACGACGGCCACCCCGGCGGCGCGGGCTTCTCCGAACGCGCCTTCCACACGGCGCGGACCTGGCTCACGGCAACCCTGGAAGCCATCAAGTCCTGCCCCTGCGACGCCGGCTGCCCCTCCTGCATCCAGTCCCCCAAGTGCGGCAACGGCAACGAGCCGTTGCACAAGAGGGGGGCGATACGACTGCTGGGGGAGCTGCTGCGCGGGGCGTGAAGGGGGTGGGTGGCGCGGCAGGAACATAAACCTCCGGCACCAAATCAACGCCGGGAACAGCCACCTCCCCCAGGGGCGCGGGGCTGGATGTGCGGCTACCGCCGCGTGGGCGCGACCAGCCACGACGAACCCGCACCGGCCCACCGCCCTCACCCCCCTTCCCCCGGCCCCACAACCCCCGCCCGAGCCCGCCCCTCCGCCTCGAACGGCCCCACGCCCACCGCCACCGTCAGATCCACGACATCCCCCGCCACAGCACACCGCACCACCCGCCCGCCCTGAGCCCGAGCCACCCCCCGAGCCCGCTCGCAGGCCACCTCCTCCCCCTCCAGCACCCTCCCCGCCCCCGCCAACGCCGCAAGGTCCGCCCCACCGGTCGCCCGATGCCGTACGACGACGGCCTGCCCCAACGCCAGCACCGCCCCGAACACGGCACACAGCACGGCGACCACCACAACTCCCCACACACTCGCAGACCCCCGATCCCGAGACCCCCCTCTCACCGCTCCACCCCCTCAGCCACCGCGACAGCCTCCTCCCGCACCTCGAACGGCACCCCCCCGAACCCCACCGGCTTGGCGACGACGACCACCCGAACCTGATCCCCCTCCCGCCCGACAGACACCCGCGCCCCCCGAGGGGCGGTCGCCCGGACGACCCGGACGACCACCTCCTCGCTCTCCTCCCGCGCAGCGGCCCGCGCCCCGGCACTCGCCGCATCCACACACCGGATCTGCACGACGACCGACAGCAGCCCCCAGACCAACGCCATCGCAAACGCGACCAGCACCGGCAACACCACAGCCGCCTCGGCGGTGACGAACCCCCGATCCCCCTCACACCGCCGCACTGAGCGCCCTCGAAACGATCGACGCCAACTGCCCGGACACGGCAGCACTGGTCACGACCTTGTAGAAGGCCATCGCGAACGCGACGGCGACCAAGATCCCGACGGCGTACTCAGAAGTCGCCATGCCGGCATCCCGCCCACCCCTCCGAGCACGCACCCGACAACCCCACCCACGCACCCGAGCCCGCACGGCCCGCCACACCGCCCCCTGCCCCTTCCCGACAGAACGCACCCCGACCCGCCTTGCTGCGCCCCGACTCACGCCGACCTGGTTCGTGCCGCCCCGGCTCACACCGACCCGACTCGCGCCCACTCGAACCGCTCCGGCCCGGCTCACACCGACCCGACCCATCCCGACCTGATACATCCCGACCTCCAACAGTCCATCTCTCATCGCTTCACACCGCTCTCGACCACGCACTCCGCCCTCACTCCCCAGCCCTCACCCACCCATCACCCCTCCCGCCAGCCCCACCATCACCGGCACCACCCCCAGCACCACGAACGCCGGCAGAAAGCACAGCCCCACCGGAGCCGTGACCCACACCCCGGCCCGCCGAGCCCGAGCCGTGGCCGCCCGCAACCGCTCGGCCCGGGCATCCGCGGCGATCCGCGCCACAGGCCCAGCCGCGGGCAACCCGGACACATCGGCCCGCTCAAGAACCCGAGCCAGCCCCTCCGCCCCCGGCACCCGGGCCAACCGCCCCCACGCATCCCCGGGTTCACCCCCGAGCCGCACCTCGGCGGCCCCCCGCGCAAGCCCCTCCCCGACAGGCCCGCCAAGCGCCTCCCCCACGGCCTGAGCCGCGACGACAGGCCCGGCCCCGGCGGCAACGCAAGCGGCCAACAGATCCGCGGCCAGGGGAAGTTGCCGAGCCGCGGCCACGGCATCGACCACCTCACCCCGCTCCCCGGCACCCCGCTCCCGCGCCCGCCGCCACCGCCACACCGCAACCGCCCCCACCACCCCGAGCACGCCCCCGAGCCCGCCACCGACAAGCACCCAGGTGGCCCCCACGACCCCCATCTCGGGCCCCCACCGCCGCCCCAGCTCCCACACCCGCACCCTCGGCACACTCGCCTCGGCCACCATCCGCAGAGCCATCAGCTCCGCGAGCCGCCTCCGAACCCTCCGCTCCCGCCGAACCTTCTCCACGCCCCGCAGCCCCCACCCGAGCGCCACCAGCACCCCCAGAGCCACCCCCAGCCTGTGGACAACTTCCTGACTCACCGCTCCACCACCTCTCCAGACACCCTGAACCGATCGAAACCCGGCACACCCGACACGTCACGCCACCTCTCTCCGAAACCCTCCGAACACCGCTCGCCCTCGCAGACCGATCCCCTCGCCTCCCGAACCTCCACGCCCCGAACAGACCTCCCAACTCGTCCCTTCCTGAACCTCCGCCCCGAACCGACCTCCCGCCTCGTCACCTCCCGAACCGAACCCCGCCCTCACGCCCGCGCCAAAGCCCCGCACCGCCACCCCGCCCCCGCCCACGCCCCTCACCCCACCTCAGCCCCCCGAACGATCCGAGCCACCCACCACACCCCCGCCGCCTCCAGCACCCCGCCCACCACCAGGCACCCCACCCCCACCCCGGAGTGCAACAACACCCCCAACGGATCCGCCCCGACCGCCGCCCCCAGCCCCAGCCCCACCACCGGCAACCCCGCCAACATCACCGCGGTGGCCCGAGGCCCAGCCAACTGGGCCCGCAGATCCGCCCGTTGGTCCCGCTCCGCGCGCAACGCCTCCTCCACCCGATCGAGCCCGGCGGCCAGCCCAGCCCCTTGGTCGACGGCGACCCGCCAGCACGCGGCGACCCCCAGCAACCCCTCCGCGCCGGGCTGCCGAGCGGCGACCGCGAGGGCGGCCGGCACATCCCCGCCGAACCGCGCGGCGGCCAGCACCCCCGCCCGAGCCTCGTCGAGCCCGGCGGACTCCCGCGCGGCCAGCGACAGCGCCTCCCCGGGCTGCCGCCCCGCCCGCACCTCCCCGGCGAGGGCCGCGCACAGCCCGATCACCGCGTCGACCCGGCCCTCACGCTCCCGCCGGGCCTCGGCGGCCAGCCGCAGCCTCCGTACGAGCGGCACCGCGGCGACCCCGGCGAGCACGGGCAGCAGAGACGCCCCGAACACCCCGAAGGCGACCCCGGCGACGGGCGCCCACCACTCGGCCCGCCACCGCTCCCGCACGCGCCGCCACTCCAGCCCGGCGTCCCACCCGCCGTCCACGACGACCCCGCCCCCGGCGAGCATCAGCCGAGCCCGCCGGACCCCTTGCCGCTGCTCCCCGACCGTCCAGAACACGACCCCGGCGCAGGCGACGGCCGCGCCCAGGGACAGTTCGTACGCCGACGTCACGCCCCCTCACCCCCGAGCAGCTCGCGCAGCCGCGCCCACCCGGTCTCCCGGACGAACGCCTCGGCGCCCCACCGCAGCGCGGGCACGGTCCGTACGAGCCCTGCGGGGTCGCGCTCCAGGACGTGCACCTCGGCGATCCTGCGCCGCCCGCTCCCGTCGCGCACGAGGTGCAGGACGACCGACAGGGCCGCCGCCACCTGGCTGTGCAGCGCGGCCCGGTCGAGCCCGGCGGCGGTGCCGAGCGCTTCGAGGCGGGCGGGCACGCCGGACGCGGCGTTGGCATGGACCGTCCCGCAGCCGCCCTCGTGGCCGGTGTTGAGGGCCGCGAGCAGGTCCAGGACCTCGGCCCCGCGCACCTCCCCGACGACCAGCCGGTCCGGCCGCATCCGCAGCGCCTGCCGTACGAGGTCCTCCAGCGTGACCAGCCCGGCACCCTCCTGGTTCGCGGGCCGGCTCTCCAGCCGTACGACGTGCGGGTGATCGGGCCTCAGCTCGGCCGAGTCCTCCGCGAGCACGATCCGCTCGCCCGGCCCGACCAGCCCCAGCAGGGCGCTCAGCAGCGTCGTCTTGCCGGTGCCCGTACCGCCGCTGACGAGGAACGACAGCCGCGCCCGCATGAGCGCCCGCAGCACCCGGTCCCCGCCCGGCGGCACGGTCCCGGCGGCCACCAGCTCGTCCAGCGTGAACGCCTTGGGCCGCACGACCCGCAGCGACAGGCACGTGCACCCCACGGCGACGGGCGGCAGCACCGCGTGCAGCCGCGTCCCGTCCGGCAGCCGCGCGTCCACCCAGGGCCTGGCGTCGTCGAGCCGCCGCCCCGCGACAGCGGCGAGCCGCTGGGCGAGCCGCCGGACGGCGGCGGCATCGGAGAACGCGACCCCGGTCAGCTCCAGCCCGCCGCCCCGGTCCACCCAGACCCGATCAGGCGCGGACACCAGCACATCGGTCACCGACCCGTCCCCCAACAACGGCTCCAGCGGCCCGCTCCCCACCAGCTCCGACCGCAGCCGATCGGCCGCCCCGAGCACCTCGGCATCCCCCAGCACCCGCCCCTGCTCCCGCAGGGCCTGAGCCACCCGGGCCGGCGTCGGCTCACCTCCGCTGACGGCCAGCCACTGCCGCACCCCGTCCAACAACTCGACACTCACAACGCTCTCCTCTCGACGAACACGAACACGAACCCGCACACGCACACGCACACGCACACGCACACGCACCCGAACAACTCCCGAACGCCGCGCTACAGACGCCCCCGAACCCGGCCCGACCGCGCCCGCCGAGCCGCACCCGGCGCGCGTAGCCGCGACCACCCCCCGCCAAGCCGCCCCCGCCCCCTCACCTCACCGCCCCCTGAACCCCCCGCTCACCCCCACCGCCCTCCACCAACGCCCGCTCCCAGAACTCCTTGCAGAACCGCCCCAGCGGCCCCCGGGCCGCCGCCCCCGGCGGCCTGCGCCCCGTGTCCGCCTTCAACAGCGCCGGGTCCAGCGGGACTTCGCCGGCCAGCGGGAGCCGAAGGAGCCGGGAGACCTCGTGGTCGTCGAGGCCGGGTACGCACGGCGCGCGGACGGCGACGCGGAGGTCCCGCAGGACCATGCCGACGGCCGAGGCGACGCGTCCGGCCGCGGCGACGGCGCGGAGTTCCGCGGGGACGACCAGGAGCCCCAGGTCGACCTGGGCGAGCGCCTCGGCGACGCCGTCGTCGAAGCGGCGGGGCAGGTCGACGACGACGGTCCCGCCCCGGCGCCGCGCGGCGGCGAGGACCGCGCGGACGGCCTGCGGCGGGACCGCGACGCAGTCCCCGCGGTCCCAGCTGAGCACCCGCAGCGCGTGCAGCTCGGGCAGCGACTCCTCCAGCGCGCCCCCGCCGACCCGCCCCCGGGAGGCGGCGAAGGCGGGCCAGCGCAGCCCCTTCGCGGTCTCCCCGCCGAGCAGGACGTCGAGCCCGCCGCCGAGCGGGTCGGCGTCGACGAGGAGCGTGCGCAGCCCTTCCCGCGCGGAGGTCACCGCGAGGGCGCAGGCGAGCGTGGAGGCGCCGGCGCCCCCGCGCCCGCCGATGACGCCGACCGTGAGGGCGGGCCGCCCCACGCCCTCGGCGACGTCGGCGATCCGGTCGACGAGCCACTGCTCCCCGTCGGGCAGCACCAGCACGTGGTCGGCCCCGATCTCGACGGCGAGCCGCCACACGTCGGGGTCGTCCTGGTCGCGCCCGACGAGCACGACGCCCCTGCGGCGCGCGGAGTGCCGTACGCGCCGGGCGGCGTCGTCGCCGACGAGGATCAGCGGCGCGGACTCCCAGACGCCCCGGCGCTGCGGCAGCGCGGGATGCACCTCGGGTGTCGCGCCGGCGGCGGCGCACAGCCGCAGCAGGTCGTCCAGCAGGCACGCGTCCTCGGTGACGATGAGCGGCCTGCCCGGCCGCCCCGGAGCTGTGGACGGCGGGTCGTGTGTGACGGATCCGGACACGGTTTCCTCCCCCTTCTCGCAATCGACCGACATCGGCGGCCGGACGGAAACCGGCCACCCCCGCGTCCGAAAAGCGGAACGGGCCCCGAACTCGGCCCTGCCCGACGCGGTGGAATCACGATGCGGCGGCCCGGGAAATCGTGTGGATCTTGGTCGAAAACTGTGGATGGAGGACGGCCTGTGGATATCTCCGTCACCCGAACCGGTGAGCCCCCCGACTTCCGCTGACTTCCGGTCCGACTTCCGCTCCAACTGCCGGTCCGACTTCCGGCCGACTTCCCCACCCGGAAATCCCGACGGACTGTCGGCAAAACCCCCGCCCTCACTCCCGCGAAGTCACCACCCCCGCCCCCTCGGACTCCCTCGCCCCACCTGGGCGATCTCCGCAGAGCATCATCACGACTACGCTCGGTGATGCTCTGCGGGCATGCGAAAGAGGCGGCCGGAGCCGCCTCGTACGGCGCGATCACCGCGGGAAGAAGGGGAAAACCCACCCGGACATGCGACGACCCCCACCGGGGGGGAGAGTGGGGGTCGTCTCCACGGCCCTACTCGGGGGGGGAGGAGTCGGGCCGGGTTAGCACGGTCGCGAACGATCCGTGACTTCCATGGTGTACCCGAGAGCCCTCTCAGGCAAACCCACACGCCTCACCTTACGCCGAATGGGCTGCACCTATGCTCAGGGACGTGGAAAACCACTCCTCTCCCCGGACTGCGGCCTTCTTCGACCTGGACAAGACGGTCATTGCCAAGTCGAGCACTCTCACCTTCGGCAAGTCCTTCTACCAAGGCGGCCTGATCAACCGCAGGGCGGCCTTGCGCACCGCATATGCCCAGTTCGTCTTCCTCGTGGGCGGTATGGACCACGAGCAGATGGAACGCACCCGCGAGTACCTCTCCGCGCTGGTGCGCGGCTGGAACGTCGAGCAGGTGAAGGAGATCGTCGCCGAGACCCTGCACGACCTGATCGACCCGATCATCTACGACGAGGCCGCCTCCCTCATCGAGGAGCACCACACGGCCGGCCGGGACGTCGTCATCGTCTCCACCTCGGGCGCCGAGGTCGTCGAACCGATCGGCGAACTCCTGGGCGCCGACCGGGTGGTGGCGACCCGGATGGTCGTGGGCGACGACGGCTGCTACACCGGCGAGGTCGAGTACTACGCCTACGGCCCGACGAAGGCGGAGGCGATCAGGGAGCTGGCCGAGTCCGAGGGCTACGACCTGGAGCGCTGCTACGCGTACAGCGACTCCGCGACGGACCTGCCGATGCTGGAGTCGGTCGGGCACCCGCACGCGGTGAACCCCGACCGCGCCCTGCGCCGCGAGGCGCTCGCGCGCGGGTGGCAGATTCTCGACTTCCACCGCCCGGTACGGCTCAAGCAGCGCATCCCCTCGTTCGCCCCCCGCCCGGCGCTGGTCGCGGCGGCGGCCGTGGGCGCGGCGGCGGCGACGGCCGGGCTCGTCTGGTACGTCAACCGGAAGCGGCCCCCGCTGACCTGACCCAATGCCCCCGTTTGCGGCCAAAAGCAAAGAATCGCGGTCAGGACTTTCGCTCTCCCGGGTCCGGGAGTACAAAGGAAGACACGGCCCGCGAGACCGAAGGACATCCGAGAGGATCACCTGACTGACGCACATGGCCCCACGGACCGAGCATGTGAACAGGGCACCCACGCGACGTCGACCCGTCGATTACGGGCCAGCCGCACCAGGTGACGGGCGAAGCTCCCGACCTGATGGGCAACATTTCGAGGACGCTTGGTAACCCGGTGAACATGCCAGCGGCGGTACGGATGTCGTACCGCCGCACTTTATTGCCTGCGCTATTGCCCGCGCCCGCGCGCGAGAGCACCCGCCGGCAAACGCACGCCCCCGCGCGGGCGCCCGCAGATCAAGCCGCCCCGCGCTGGAGCGCCTCGCACACCGCCGTCGACTCCCGCGCCCCCAGCTCCACCGCCTGCCCGCAGTGCGTGATCCACGCCCCGACCCCCTCGGGCGTCCCGGAGACGTACCCCTCCAGGGCCGCGAGGTAGGCGGCCCGCCCCAGCTCCGCGTGTCCCACCTCGGCGGGGCAGATCGACTTGGGGTCGAGGCCGGTGCCGATCAGGACGATGCGCGCGGCGGCGCGCGCGACGAGCCCGTTGTGGGAGGTGAACGGCCGCAGCGCGAGGAGTTCGCCGTGGACGACGGCGGCGCTCACCAGCGCGGGCGCGGAGCTGCCGGCGACGATCAGCCCGGAGAGGCCCTCCAGGCGCGCGGAGACCTCGGCGGCGCTCGGCAGGGGGAGTTCGACGAGGGGTTCGTCGACGGGCTCGCCGTCCTGCCGGGGGCGCCCGGTCTCGCCGCTCTGCTCGGCCGCGGCGACCAGGTGCAGGCGCGCGAGCACGCGCAGCGGCGACTGCCGCCACACGGACAGCAGCTGGCCCGCCTCGGCGCTCAGCCTCAGCGCGGCGCCCACCACGCGCGCCTGTTCGTCGGCGCCGAAGTCGGAGCGCCGCCGCACCTCTTCGAGCGCCCAGTCCGCACCGGCCAGCGCGGCCGACCCGCGCGCGCCGCGCAGGGCGGCCTCGGAGGTGACGGCGGTGCTGCGGCGGCGCATGACGCGGTGGCCGTAGACCCGGTCCACGGCCTTGCGGACGGACTCCACGGACTCGGCCACCCCGGGCAGCTCGCCCAGGGCCACAAGAGGATCGGCGGTCGTACTCATGGGTACGACAGTAGCCACCCCGCGCCCGCGCCCCTCGAAGGAGTGGTCTTCTTCACGCACCCCTGCCACGTAGCGCCAGCGGGCCACTACCCTTCGTGAACATGAAAATTGCTTTCGTCGGGAAGGGCGGTAGCGGCAAGACGACGCTCTCCTCCCTGTTCGTCCGGCAGCTCGCCGCCCTCGGCGCGCCCGTGATCGCGGTCGACGCGGACATCAACCAGCACCTGGGGCCCGCGCTCGGCCTCGACGAGGACCAGGCCGCGGCCCTGCCCGCGCTGGGCGAGCACCTGCCGCTGATCAAGGACTACCTGCGCGGCGACAACCCGCGCATCGCCTCGGCCGAGACGATGATCAAGACCACCCCGCCCGGCGAGGGCTCCCGGCTGCTGCGGGTGTGCGAGGACAACCCGGTCTACGAGAAATGTGCCCGGAGTGTGGAACTCGACGGCGGCGCCGTCCGTTTGATGGTCACGGGCCAGTTCACGGACGCCGACCTCGGGGTCGCCTGCTACCACTCCAAGACGGGGGCAGTCGAGCTGTGTCTCAACCATCTGGTGGACGGCCCGGGCGAATACGTCGTGGTGGACATGACGGCAGGTTCGGACTCCTTCGCGTCCGGCATGTTCACCCGCTTCGACATCACGTTCCTCGTCGCCGAGCCGACCCGCAAGGGGGTCTCCGTCTACCGCCAGTACAAGGAGTACGCCCGGGACTTCGGCGTCGAGCTGAAGGTCGTCGGCAACAAGGTGCAGGGCCCGGACGACGTGGACTTCCTGCGCGCGGAGGTCGGGGACGACCTGCTGGTGACCGTCGGCCACTCGGACTGGGTGCGCGCCATGGAGAAGGGCCGCCCGCCCCGGTTCGCGTCCCTGGAGGAGGCGAACCGTACGGCCCTGGAGCGGCTGCGGTCGGCCGCCGACGCGTCGTACGCCCGCCGCGACTGGCAGCGGTACACGCGCCAGATGGTGCACTTCCACCTGAAGAACGCCGAGTCGTGGGGGAACGCGCGCACCGGGGCCGACCTGGCGGCGCAGGTCGACCCCGGCTTCGTGCTCGGCGAGGGGCTCGCGGTTACCGCGTGACGGTCGCGGCCGGGGCCCCGGGGACGCCCTTCGGGGCGGGGGCCGGGCGGGCGCTCAGGAAGGCCGTCCAGCCCTGCTTCGGGGCCTCGCCGACGCCGAGGGTGCGGAGTTTCGCCAGCACCTTCGGGTCCTGGGCGTCGAGCCAGTCGGAGAGCTGGCGGAAGGAGACGCAGCGGACGTCGGGCTTGTTGCAGACCCGCTCGATGGTCTCCTCGACGGCGCGCATGTAGGTGCCGCCGTTCCAGGACTCGAAGTGGTTGCCGATGACCAGGGGCGCGCGGTTGCCGTCGTAGGCGCGGTGGAAGCCCTTGAGGAGGCCGTCGCGCATCTGGTCGCCCCAGTACTCGTGCTTGCCGGGGTCGCCCTGGGTGGTGGTGCCGGACTGGTTGACCATGAAGTTGTAGTCCATGGTGAGCTGCTCGTAGGAGTGTCCGGGGAAGGGCACGAGCTGCATGGACAGGTCCCACAGCCCTTCCTTCTTGCCGGGCCACAGCTGGTTGTTGACGCCGCTGGTGTCGTAGCGGAAGCCGAGTTCGCGGGCGGCCTTGCGGAAGTTCTTCTGGCCTTCGAGGCAGGGCGTGCGGGCGCCGACGAGTTCCTTGTCGTAGTCGAAGGGCAGGGGCGCCGCCTTCGTCATCCCGGTGTTGGTCTTCCAGGTCTTGACGAATCGTTTGGCCTGGGCGATCTCGTCCTTCCAGTCGTCCACCGACCACTCGCCGACCCCGCCGCCCTTGCCGCAGAAGTGGCCGTTGAAGTGGGTGCCGACCTCGTTGCCCTCCAGCCAGGCCAGGCGCAGTTGCTTGACGGTGTCGGCGATGCCCTGCTCGTCGTTGAAGCCGATGTCGGAGCGGCCCGGCGAGTGCTGCGGCGGCCGGTAGAGGTCACGTTTCTCCTCGGGCAGCAGGTACACGCCGCTGAGGAAGTACGTCATCGTCGCGTGGTTGGCCTTGGCGACCCCCCGGAAGTGCGAGAACAGCTTCTGACTGTCCTCGCCCGCGCCGTCCCAGGAGAAGACCACGAACTGCGGCGGCTTCGCGCCCGGCGCGAGGCGCTCGGGGCGGGGCAGGTGGGGCTGGGCCCCGGTGTAGGCGGTGGACCCGTCCCCGATGAGGCGTACGGCGCTCTTCGGCGCCGGGGCGGCCGGCTTCGCCTTCTGCGGGCCCCGCGCCCCCTCCTTGGCGCCGGACGGGCCGGTGCCCGCGCAGCCGGCGAGCGACGTGGCGACGGCCGCGGCGAGCACTGCGCACGCGGCGATCCTCTGGGTGGCGGCCATCAGCATCCTTCTTTCCCGGAGTTCCCGGCGCGACGGTGGTGGGCCGCCGGGGCGAGCCGACGGCGCCGCCAAGGTCGCACGGGACCGGAATTGAATTAGTACGACAAGCCGATCAAATACCCACTTCATCCCGAGGAGTGAATTACTAGCCCATTTGCTCGCCAGTTCTATTCCTGGACTTTACTCTGCATTACGATCCGTTTACCGAGCGTTGCTTCATCCCGCCGCTGTATTGCCGTGACCCACGGCCGCGAGTTCCGCGACCGCGCTGCCCCGGAGGAGACGGGACCATGTTCGCCTGCGCCCCCACCCGAGCCATCGACCCCCACGACCACACCCCGCGCAGCCACCGGCCGCACAGCCCGCCGCCGCGCCGCCGCTTCCGCCTCGCCGGAGCCGACGTCTCCGCCTCGGTCGCCGTCTTCCTGATCGCGCTGCCCCTCTCCCTCGGCATCGCGCTCGCCACCGGCGCCCCCCTCCAGGCGGGCCTGGTCGCCGCCGCCGTCGGCGGGCTGGTCGCCGGGCGGCTCGGCGGGTCCCCGTTGCAGGTCAGCGGCCCGGCCGCCGGGCTCACGGTGGTCACCGCCGACCTCATCCAGCGCTACGGCTGGCGCACGACCTGCGCCATCACCGTCCTCGCCGGACTCGCCCAGCTCGCCCTCGGCTGCCTGCGCGTCGCGCGCACCGCGCTCGCCGTCAGCCCCGCCGTCGTCCACGGCATGCTCGCCGGCATCGGCGTCACCATCGCCGTCGCGCAGCTGCACATCGTCCTCGGCGGCAGTCCGCAGAGCTCCGTCCTGGACAACCTCCGCGCCCTGCCCGCGCAGCTCGCCGGACTGCACCCGGGCGCCGTCACGGTCAGCGCGCTCACGCTGACGCTCCTGCTGCTGTGGCCCCGCATCCCCGGGCGCCTCGGGCGGCTCCTGCGGAAGATCCCCGCCGCGCTCGTCGCCGTCACCGGCGCCACCGCCGTCGCCGCGCTCGCCTCCCTCACGCTCCCCAAGGTCGACCTGCCGTCCTGGTCCAGCCACGCGCTCGCCGGACTCCCCGAAGGGCCGGTGCTCGGCATCGTCGCCGCCGTGCTGACGATCACGCTGGTGTGCAGCGTGCAGTCGCTGCTGGGCGCGGTCGCCGTCGACAAGATGATCGCCGCCCGGCAGGCGACGACCCCGGTCACCGGCGGCGGCCCCGCTCCCCTGCCGCCCGCGCCCGCCCCGCGCGTGGGCCGCTCCGACCTCGACCGCGAACTCCTCGGCCAGGGCGCCGCGAACATCGTCTCCGGCGCGCTCGGCGGCCTGCCCGTCGCCGGGGTCGCCGTGCGCAGCTCCGCAAACGTGCACGCGGGCGCGGTGAGCCGGAACTCCACGATGCTGCACGGCGTTCTCGTGGTGATCGCCGCGCTGCTGCTGGTCCCGGTGCTGGAGCTGATCCCGCTGGCCGCGCTCGCCGCGCTGGTCATGGCCGTCGGCATCCAGATGGTGTCGCTGCACCACATCCGTACGGTGACGCGCCACCGCGAGGCGCTGGTGTACGCGGTCACCACCCTCGGCGTCGTCTTCCTGGGCGTCCTGGAGGGCGTCCTCCTCGGGATCGCCGTCGCCGTGGCCGTCGCCCTGCGCCGCCTCGCGCGCACGCGCATCACCCACGCCGAGGAAGGCGGCGTCCACCACATCCACGTCCGGGGCCAGCTGACCTTCCTCGCCGTCCCCCGCCTCAGCCGCACCCTCCACCTCGTCCCCCAGGGCGCGCACGCGATCATCGAACTCGACGGCTCCTTCATGGACCACGCGGCGTACGAGTCCCTCCAGGACTGGCACAAGACCCACACCGCACAGGGCGGCACCGCCGACCTCACGGGACGCCGCACACCCGCCGCGCCGACCGAGTGCCACTGCCGGCCCTGGACGCCGTGGCGCAACCACCAGTGCGGGAGCCTGATGCCGGTTCCGCACGAGGTGGCGGGGGCGTCGGGCCTGGGCGACGAGAGCGGCGTACCGCCGGAGGACTGGCGGTGGGCCGGGGGTTCGGTGAGCGGAGCCTCGGGGGTGGGCAGCGGGGGCTCGGGGCCGGGGGGCGAAGCTTCAGGGCCGGGCGGCGGAAGCTTGAGGCCGGGGGGCGAAGCTTCAGGACCGGGCGGCGGAAGCTTGAGACCGGGGGGCGAAGCTTCAGGGCCGGGCGGCGGAAGCTTGAGGCCGGGGGGCGAAGCTTCAGGGCCGGGCGGCGGAAGCTTGAGGCCGGGGGGCGAAGCTTCAGGGCCGGAGGGTGAGGCCTCAAGGCCGAGGCGCGGAGCCTCGGCTCCGGAGGGAGCGGCCTCAGGATCGGGCGGCGGAGCCTCCGGGCCCGGGGACGGCGGGGCCGACCAGGCAGGTGCCCGCGCCAGGACCGGCCGCACCGGCGCCCACGCCGAGAACGGCCACCCCAGGACCGGCCCCTCCACAAGCACCCCTGCCGAGACCAGCCACTCCGAGACCGGCCACTCCGAGACCGGCGACGAAAACGGCTCCGCCGAGAGGGGCCACCCCGGGTCCGACCCCACAAGCACACCCACCGCGACCAGCCACTCCGGGTCCAGCCCCGCGAACACCCCTGCCGAGAGGGGCCGTCCCAGGACCAGCCCCGCAAACACCCCCACCGGGACCAGCCACCCTGGGTCCAGCCCCGCGAACACCCCCGCCGAAGCCACCCGCACCGGCACCGCCTGCGGCCCCGACCAGCCCCAGAACCCCGGCACACCACCCCCCGCCGGAGCCACCCCCACCTCCTCCGGCCGCCCCGAGGCCCCCGCCGCCACACCCCCCGGCACCCCCGCAAGCACCGCCCCCACCACCCCCGTCCCCCCACCCAGCGCACACCAACTGGCCCGAGGCATCAGCGCGTTCCAGCGCAACACCGCCCCGCGAGTGAGGGGCGAGCTGGCGCGGCTGGCCAGGGAGGGGCAGCGGCCGGCGCAGTTGTTCCTGACCTGTGCGGACTCCCGGCTCGTGACGTCGATGATCACCTCCAGCGGGCCGGGGGACCTGTTCGTCGTACGGAACGTCGGGAACCTCGTGCCGATGCCCGGCGAGGAGAGCGGGGACGACTCCGTGGCGGCGGCGATCGAGTACGCGGTGGACGTGCTGAACGTGCGCTCGATCACCGTGTGCGGGCACTCCGGCTGCGGGGCGATGCAGGCGCTGCTGACCACCGAACCGGGCGGCGCGCAGACCCCGCTCAAGCGGTGGCTGCGGCACGGGCGCCCGAGTCTGGAGCGGATGGCCGACGACAGCCGCGCGTGGGCGAGGCTCGCCGGGCGGGCGCCGGCGGACGCGGTGGAGCAGCTGTGTCTGACCAACGTCGTCCAGCAGCTGGACCACCTGCGCGCGCACGAGTCGGTGGCCCGCGCGCTGCGCACCGGCGCGCTGGAGCTGCACGGCATGTACTTCCATGTGGGGGAGGCGCAGGCGTACCTGTTGACGGAAGGCGTCTTCGACCACGTGGGGACGACGGACCGGCCGGTCTGAGCCGCTCTCCCCACGGACCGGCAATTCGAACCCCAACCCCCCGAAGTGTGAAAGGTGTTACACCCGCTGAACTCCCCCTCCCCGAGATCCGTGGGTACGGATGACCCGGCTGGTTCTGGAGCCCTACAGGTCTAAACCATTGATCGGCCGACCCTTGTCATCGCCCCCCGGGTCTGATGAGCTGTGGCCTGGGACACAACGGACACCCTGGGAAAGGGAGATGTCGTGAGCAACGAAAGCCTGGCCAACCTCTTGAGGGAGGAGCGGCGCTTCGCTCCGCCGGCTGACCTGGCGGCAGCCGCCAACGTCACGGCCGAGGCGTACGAACAGGCCAAGGCTGACAGGCTCGGCTTCTGGGCGGCGCAGGCCCGCCGGCTGAGCTGGGCCGAGGAGCCGACCGAGACGCTGGACTGGTCGAACCCGCCGTTCGCGAAGTGGTTCGCGGACGGCGCGCTGAACGTCGCGTACAACTGCGTCGACCGGCACGTCGAGAACGGCCTGGGCGACCGGGTCGCGATCCACTTCGAGGGCGAGCCGGGCGACAGCCGGGCCATCACCTACGCCGAGCTGAAGGACGAGGTCTCCAGGGCGGCGAACGCGCTGCTGGAGCTGGGCGTCCAGCCCGGCGACCGGGTCGCGATCTACCTGCCGATGATCCCCGAGGCGGCGGTCGCGATGCTGGCCTGCGCCCGCGTCGGCGCCCCGCACTCGCTGGTCTTCGGCGGCTTCTCGGCGGACGCGCTGGCCACGCGCATCCAGGACGCCGACGCGAAGGTCGTCATCACGGCGGACGGCGGCCACCGGCGCGGGAAGCCGGCGGCGCTCAAGCCCGCCGTGGACGACGCGGTCGCCAAGGCGGGCGGCGTGCGCAACGTCCTCGTCGTACGGCGCACCGGGCAGGACGTCGCCTGGGACGACAGCCGCGACCTGTGGTGGCACGACGTCGTCGGACGGCAGTCCGCCGAGCACACGCCGCAGGCCTTCGACGCCGAGCACCCGCTGTTCATCCTGTACACCTCGGGTACCACGGGTAAGCCCAAGGGCATCCTGCACACGTCCGGCGGCTACCTCACCCAGGCGGCGTACACCCATCACGCCGTCTTCGACCTCAAGCCCGAGACCGACGTGTACTGGTGCACCGCCGACATCGGCTGGGTGACCGGGCACTCGTACGTCGTCTACGGGCCGCTCGCCAACGGGGCGACCCAGGTCATGTACGAGGGGACCCCCGACACCCCGCACCAGGGGCGCTTCTGGGAGATCGTCCAGAAGTACAAGGTGTCGATCCTCTACACGGCGCCCACCGCGATCCGTACGTTCATGAAGTGGGGCGACGACATCCCCGCGAAGTTCGATCTCAGCAGCCTGCGGGTCCTCGGCTCGGTGGGCGAGCCCATCAACCCCGAGGCGTGGGTCTGGTACCGCAAGAACATCGGGGCCGAGAAGACGCCCGTCGTGGACACGTGGTGGCAGACCGAGACCGGCGCGATGATGATCTCGCCGCTGCCCGGTGTCACCGAGGCGAAGCCCGGGTCCGCGCAGACGCCGCTGCCGGGGATCTCCGCGACCGTCGTCGACGACGAGGGCAACGAGGTGCCCAACGGGGGCGGCGGCTACCTCGTCCTCACCGAGCCGTGGCCCTCCATGCTGCGCACCATCTGGGGCGACGACCAGCGGTTCATCGACACGTACTGGTCCCGCTTCGAGGGCAAGTACTTCGCCGGGGACGGCGCGAAGAAGGACGACGACGGCGACATCTGGCTCCTCGGCCGCGTGGACGACGTCATGCTCGTGTCCGGGCACAACATCTCGACGACGGAGGTGGAGTCGGCGCTCGTCTCGCACCCCTCGGTCGCCGAGGCGGCGGTCGTCGGCGCGACCGACGAGACGACCGGGCAGGCGATCGTGGCGTTCGTCATCCTCCGGGGTACGGCGTCGGAGAGCGCGGACCTGGTCTCCGGGCTCCGCGACCACGTGGGCGCGACCCTCGGGCCCATCGCCAAGCCGAAGCGCATCCTCCCGGTCGCCGAGCTCCCGAAGACCCGCTCGGGCAAGATCATGCGCCGGCTGCTGCGGGACGTCGCCGAGAACCGTGAACTGGGCGACGTCACGACGCTGACCGACTCCACGGTCATGGACCTCATCCAGGCCAAGCTCCCGGCCGCGCCGAGCGAGGACTGACCCCGCCCGGCGGAAACGCTCCCGGCCCCGAGAAGGGTGCCGGGAGCGTTCTGCGAGATCGCCTCCCCGCCCCCGCCTTCGGTACCCTGGTAAAGGTCGCGTCAAAGATGCGACAAGATCCCCGGAGGGGATCGTCAAGGTGCGCCGGGAAGTCTGGTCGGCATGTCCGTCGGCATGTCCAGAGACCGGAGGTTCCCCGTGACCGCCCCCCGTAACGCCCGGAAGTTCTTCGGGCGGATGTCGTTGTCCGAGCGGACGTTCGTGGCGGACGCGCTGCGGACCGAGACCGTCGGCGGGGTGCTGTTGCTCGCGGCTGCCGTCGCCGCGCTGGTGTGGGCCAACGTGCCCGCGCTCAAGGGGAGTTACGCCGACGTCAGCGACTACCACCTCGGCCCGTCCGCCCTCGGGCTCGATCTGTCCGTCGCCCACTGGGCCGCCGACGGGCTGCTCGCCGTCTTCTTCTTCGTCGCCGGCATCGAGCTGAAGCGCGAACTGGTCGCCGGGGACCTCAAGGACCCCCGGGCGGCGGCGCTGCCGGTCGTCGCGGCGCTGTGCGGGATGGCGGCACCGGCATTGGTCTACACCATCGTCAACGCCGGGGGCGGGGGCTCGCTCGTGGGGTGGGCCGTCCCCACCGCGACGGACATCGCGTTCGCGCTGGCCGTCCTCGCGGTCATCGGGACGTCCCTGCCGAGCTCCCTGCGCGCGTTCCTGCTGACGCTGGCCGTCGTGGACGACCTGTTCGCGATCCTGATCATCGCCGTGTTCTTCACGGGCTCGCTGAACTTCGCGGCCCTGGGCGGCGCGGTGGCGGGGCTGGTCCTGTTCCGGGTGCTGCTGCGCAAGGGCGTGACGGGCTGGTACGTGTACGTCCCGCTCGCCGTCGTCATCTGGGCGCTGATGTACAACAGCGGCGTCCACGCCACGGTCGCCGGCGTCGCGATGGGCCTGATGCTGCGCTGCACGACGCGGGAGGGCGAGCGGCGTTCGCCGGGCGAGCGGATCGAGCATCTCGTACGGCCGCTGTCGGCCGGTCTCGCCGTACCCCTGTTCGCGCTGTTCAGTGCGGGGGTGACCGTGTCGGGCGGGGCGCTCGGGGACGTGTTCGGGAAGCCGGAGACGCTGGGTGTCGTGCTCGGTCTGGTCGTGGGGAAGACGCTGGGGATCTTCGGGGGGACGTGGCTGACGGCGCGGTTCACGCGGGCCTCGCTGAGCGAGGACCTCGCCTGGGCGGACGTCTTCGCGCTGGCGTCCCTCGCGGGCATCGGCTTCACCGTGTCGCTGCTGATCGGCGAGCTGGCGTTCGACGGGGACGCGGCGCTCACGGACGAGGTGAAGGCCGCCGTCCTGATCGGCTCGCTGATCTCGGCGTGCTGCGCGACCGTCCTGCTGAAGCTGCGCAACGCGAAGTACCGCCGGCTCGCGGCGGACGAGGAGCGCGACGAGGACGCCAGCGGCATCCCGGACGTGTACGAGCAGGACGACCCGGCGTACCACCTGCGGATGGCGGAGATCCACGAGCGCAAGGCGGCCGAGCACCGGCGGATCGCCCGGGACATGGCCGCACAAGTGCCGGGCGGGACGGGCGCGGGGGACGGGCGTCCGGCATGATCTGACGGGACGGTACACATCGAGAGCTTGTGAAGAGGACGAGGGAGAACGCGATGAGCGCACCCGACGACAGCCCGGTCGGCGCCGAACGCAGTGTCGGACAGCTGTTCGCCTCCGCGACGGCCGAGATGTCCGCGCTGGTGCACGACGAGATCGCGCTGGCGAAGGCGCAGCTCAAGCGGGACGTGAAGCGGGGGGCGATCAGCGGGGGCGCGTTCACCGTCGCCGGCGTCGTCCTGCTGTTCTCGCTGCCGATGCTCAACTTCGCGCTGGCGTACGGCATCCGCAGCTGGAGCCACTGGCCCATGGCGGTGTGCTTCCTGCTGTCGTTCGCGGCGAACGTGCTGGTCGCGGTCGTGCTCGGGCTGGTCGGCGTGGCCATGGCGAAGAAGGCCGCGAAGAGCAAGGGCCCGCAGAAGGTCGCCGCGTCCATGAAGGAGACCGCCGGCGTCCTCCAGAACGCGAAGCCGCACCCGCGTCCCGAACTCGTCGAGGGCAAAGCCCCGAAGGCCGTCGAGGCTGTGGCACGCTCGACATCATGACGGACCCCTCGACAGCACCCTCCTCGGTGGTACGACCCGACGGTCCCTGGACGCATCGCGACGTCGCCGCGAACGGCGCCCGCTTCCACATCGCGGAGGCCGGCGAGGGCCCGCTGGTCCTGCTGGTGCACGGCTTCCCCCAGTTCTGGTGGACGTGGCGCCACCAGCTGACGGCGCTGGCGGACGCCGGGTTCCGGGCGGTCGCGCTCGACCTGCGCGGCGTCGGCGGCAGCGACCGCACCCCGCGCGGCTACGACCCGGCGAACCTCGCGCTCGACATCACCGGCGTCATCCGCTCCCTCGGCGAGCCGGACGCGGCGCTCGTCGGCCACGACCTCGGCGGCTACCTCGCCTGGACGGCCGCGGTGATGCGCCCCAAGCTCGTACGGCGCCTCGCGGTCGCCTCGATGCCGCATCCCCGGCGGTGGCGCTCCGCGATGCTCGCCGACGTCAAGCAGACGGCGGCGAGTTCCCACATCTGGGGGTTCCAGCGGCCGTGGCTGCCCGAGCGGCGGCTCGTCGCGGACGACGGGGCGCTGGTCGGCGAGCTGATCCAGGAGTGGTCGGGGCCGGTGCCGCCGGACGAGGAGGCGCTGGAGGTGTACCGGCGCGCGATGTGCATCCCGTCCACCGCGCACTGCTCCATCGAGCCGTACCGCTGGCTGGTGCGCTCCCTCGCGCGGCCCGACGGGGTGCAGTTCTACCGGCGCATGAAGCGCCCGGTGCGCGTCCCGACGCTGCATCTGCACGGCTCCCTCGACCCGGTGTCGCGGGCACGGAGCGCGGCGGGCAGCGCGGAGTACGTGGAAGCCCCGTACCGCTGGCGGCTGTTCGACGGGCTCGGCCACTTCCCGCACGAGGAGGACCCGGTGGGGTTCTCGGCGGAGCTGGTCAACTGGCTGAAGGATCCCGAGCCGGACCGGTGACATGGCCGAAAGGTCTGGACTATCGGTGTGTGTACGAGCCGATGCGCCCGGTATCCGGACGGGAACGCTTGTCCTACGAACGGCCATGTGCCCGGCGCATAGGCCGATTGGCCGCCGCCGGTGAGGTTATCGACCTTGGGGCGGGGGCAGACGTCGGGGTATGGGCTGGACGCACGACTACAGTGACGCAGCACGCAACCGCCGCTCGGCCGACGGCCTGAGCTCCCACCAGCGAGGCAGCGACCCGGACTTGCCGGGCAGCGACCTCCGGGTGGGCATCCCGCGCATCCTGCGCCGCAGGGCCCGCTGGGTCTCGGTGCGCCTGCGTCACCCACGAGGCTGACCCGGCCCTTCCCCCGCGTTGACGCCTACAGCGCGCAGTTGTCGCTGTCGACCTGCTGCGAGGCGGTACGGCCCTCGGTGATGTCCTGCCGGATCTCGTCCGCGGTGAGGGCGTACCCCGTCTGCGGGTCGTCGAGGGACTTCGCGAAGACGACGCCGTAGACCTCGCCCTCGGGGGTCAGCAGGGGGCCGCCCGAGTTGCCCTGACGGACCGTCGCGTACAGGGAGTACACGTCCCGGCGTACCGTGCCGCGCTTGTAGATGTCGGCGCCGGACGCCGCGATGCGCCCGCGGATGCGCGCGGCCCGTACGTCGTACGCGCCGTTCTCGGGGAAGCCGGCGACGATCGCGCCGTCACCGCTGGCCGCGTCGTCCGTGGTGAAGCGCAGCACGGGCGCGTCGAGGTCGGGGACGTCCAGGACGGCGATGTCGCGCTTCCAGTCGTACAGGACGACTTTCGCGTCGTACTTGCGGCCCTCACCGCCTATCTGGACGGTGGGCTCGTCGACGCCGCCCACGACGTGCGCGTTCGTCATCACGCGGCGCTCGCCGAAGACGAAGCCGGTGCCCTCCAGGACCTTGCCGCAGCTCTCCGCCGTCCCCATCACCTTGACGATGGAGCGCTTGGCCTCGACCGCGACCCGGCTGCCCGCGAGCGCCGGGTCCGGGGGGTCGACCTCGCGGATCGGCTCGTTCGCGAACGGGGAGAAGACCTGCGGGAAGCCGTTCTGCGCGAGGACCGAGGTGAAGTCCTTGAACCAGGAGTCCGCCTGGACCGGCAGCGTCTCCGAGACGCCCAGCAGGACCTTCGAGCCGCGGACCTCCTTGCCGAGCGTCGGCAGCGTCGTCTGCGCGAGCATCGAGCCCAGCAGCCAGGCCACCAGCAGCATCGCCGCGACGTTCACCAGCGCGCCGCCCGTCGCGTCCAGCACGCGCGCGGGGGACCAGGTGATGTAGCGGCGCAGCTTGCTGCCCAGGTGCGTGGTGAGGGCCTGCCCGACGGAGGCGCAGACGATCACGACGACGACGGCGACGACCGCGGCCGTCGTACTGACCTCCGAGCTGTCGGTCAGGGCGTCCCAGACGACCGGCAGGACGTAGACGGCGACCAGGCCGCCGCCCAGGAACCCGACGACCGACAGGATGCCGACGACGAAGCCCTGGCGGTAGCCGACGACCGCGAACCACACGGCCGCGAGCAGCAACAGGATGTCCAGCACGTTCACCGCTCGGCGCCTCGCCTACTCAACTCGCCCTCACTCCGGGTCGGCCGGGGGTTCCGGCGCTGTGACGGGGCGACCGCCGGGGTCGGCCTGGGGTCCCTCGTCCGGGGGACACCCTGTCATGACCGCCAGTCCAGCGGGACCTCGTTGCCCTTGTCCCACGGGAGCTCCCAGCCCGCGTAATGGACGATCCGGTCGATCACGCCCGCCGTGAACCCCCACACGAGGGCCGATTCGACCAGGAATGCCGGGCCCCGGTGGCCGCTGGGGTGCACGGTCGTCGCGCGGTGCGCGGGGTTGGTGAGATCCGCCACGGGGACGGTGAAGACGCGGGCCGTCTCGGCGGGGTCGACGACACCGACGGGGCTCGGTTTGCGCCACCAGCCCAGCACGGGCGTCACCACGAAGCCGCTCACCGGGATGTACAGCTTGGGGAGCACGCCGAAGATCTGTACGCCCGCGGGGTCGAGCCCCGTCTCCTCCTCGGCCTCCCGCAGCGCGGCCCGCAGCGGGCCGTCGCCCTGGGGGTCGCCGTCCTGCGGGTCCAGCGCGCCGCCGGGGAACGAGGGCTGTCCCGCGTGCGACCTCAGCGATCCGGCCCGCTCCATCAGCAGCAGTTCGGGCCCGCGCTCCCCCTCCCCGAACAGGATGAGCACGGCGGACTGCCGCCCGCCGCCGTCCTTCGGCGGCAGGAACCTGCTCAGCTGCTCCGGCCTGACCGTCCGCACCGCCCGCGCCACGGGCTCCAGCCACTCCGGCAGTCCCTCGTCACTGACACCTGCACCGGCCTCCACCGACACCCCGTCGCCCTCCACATGCCGCACGACCACACCACCCCCCGCTCTCTCCCTGCCCAACGCCCGGCACCCCCGAGATCGTTCCCCTCACGCGGATGCTCCTCCCCGGATTCGGCCCCGATCATGTGGGCGTCCGCATCCCGGACACGCGGGGTTCGCTTCCGGTGTTCCCTTCCGGGTCCGCTTCCGGGTGCGCGGGTCTCCTCACGCGCTCCCCAGCGGCGGGGCCGCCTTGCCGCCCGCGTCCAGGTACGCCCGGGGCGGGTTCAGGCGCTGGCCGGGGAAGCCGCCCTTCTCGTACTTGAGGAGCTTGCGGGCCTTCTCGGGGTCCGTCTCGCCCTCGCCGTACGCGGGGCAGAGGGGGGCGATGGGGCAGGCACCGCAGGCCGGCTTGCGGGCGTGGCAGATGCGGCGGCCGTGCCAGATGACGTGGTGGGAGAGGTCGGTCCAGTCGGACTTCGGGAAGAGGTCGCCGATCGCGGCCTCGATCTTCTCGGGGTCCGTCTCCGCCGTCCACCGGAAGCGGCGGACCAGGCGCTGGAAGTGCGTGTCGACGGTGATGCCGGGACGGCCGTACGCGTTGCCCAGGACCACGAACGCCGTCTTGCGGCCGACGCCGGGGAGGGTGACCAGGTCCTCGAGGCGGCCCGGGACCTCGCCGCCGAAGTTCTCGACGAGCGCCTTGGAGAGGCCGATCACGGACTTGGTCTTGGCGCGGAAGAAGCCGGTGGGGCGGAGGATCTCCTCGACCTCCTCGGGGTTCGCCGCGGCGAGGTCCTCGGGCGTGGGGTACTTGGCGAAGAGCGCCGGGGTGGTCTGGTTGACGCGCAGGTCGGTCGTCTGGGCGGACAGGACCGTCGCGACGACGAGCTGGAAAGGGTTCTCGAAGTCGAGTTCGGGGTGGGCGTACGGATAGACCTCGGCGAGTTCGCGGTTGATCCGGCGGGCCCGGCGCACGAGCGCCGTACGGGACTCGGTCTTCCCGCCGCCGGTTTTCCCGCCTGCGGACGTTTTCTTCACAGAAGCCTTCTCCGTCATGTCTGCCCTTTTCGTGCCGCCACCAGAGATCCCCCCGACGTCCTGTTCGCCCACAGCGGAATCCCGTGGGGGGACCGCCCGCCCGTTCCCCCCATCCCGCGCTCCCACCGGCGATTTGGACTCCCGACCAGCCTAGAGCCCGGCACCGACATCCGCCCCGGCCCCCGGTGGGCGGCCCCCGATTGGACCCCTGCCGCTTACCCCGGGACAGGTGTGCGGCATCCTTGTGACAGATCACACTGTTTGGACCGTCCGGCAAAATGGGCACCAGGGCCCCTTGGTACGTGGGGGCGCAAGAACCCCTGAGCAGGTCGACAAGGAGAGAACTCGTGGACGACGTCCTGCGGCGCAACCCGCTCTTCGCGGCTCTCGACGACGAGCAGGCCGCGGAGCTGCGCGCCTCCATGAGTGAGGTGACCCTCGCGCGTGGTGACTCCCTGTTCCACGAGGGCGACCCGGGCGACCGGCTCTACGTCGTCACCGAGGGCAAGGTCAAGCTTCACCGCACCTCCCCCGACGGCCGCGAGAACATGCTGGCGGTGGTCGGCCCCGGCGAGCTGATCGGCGAACTGTCGCTGTTCGACCCGGGCCCGCGCACGGCGACGGCGACGGCGCTGACGGAGGTCAAGCTGCTGGGTCTCGGCCACGGCGATCTCCAGCCCTGGCTGAACGCGCGCCCCGAGGTCGCCGGAGCGCTCCTGCGCGCGGTCGCGCGGCGCCTGCGCAAGACCAACGACCAGATGTCCGACCTGGTCTTCTCCGACGTCCCCGGCCGTGTCGCGCGGGCGCTGCTCGACCTCTCGCGCCGCTTCGGCGTGCAGTCGGAGGAGGGCATCCACGTCGTCCACGACCTCACGCAGGAGGAGCTGGCCCAGCTGGTCGGCGCGTCCCGCGAGACCGTCAACAAGGCGCTCGCGGACTTCGCGCAGCGCGGCTGGCTGCGCCTCGAAGCCCGCGCGGTGATCCTCCTGGACGTCGAGCGGCTGGCCAAGCGCTCCCGCTGAGGCCCTGAGCGGGCCCTGGAGGGCCTGGCGCGGTACGACCCGCCTCCCGGGGCCCGTACGGCTGTTCGCGGCCCGCACAGGCCCCCGTGGCTGAATCCGCCGGGCCGCGGCCGAAATGAGCTGCCCGGACGGGGTTCCTCGCGCCACAGTGGGCGCATGGCTGAAACGGTCCCCCACAGAGGTCTCGACGCGCAGGGACGCATCGCCCGGGAGGGCTCCCTCGCGCGCGTGCGGCACGAGTTCCGTCCCGTCGTCGCGGCGGCCAGGGACGGGATCCTCGAACTCTTCGGGACACGGCTGCACAGCGCGTACCTGTACGGCTCGATCCCGCGCGGCACCGCGCGCGTGGGACGCAGCGACCTGGATCTCCTGATCGTCCCGCGCGCGGACCCGTCACCGGCCGACTGGGACGCCGTACGGGACCTCGGGGAGCGGCTCGATGAGCAGTTCCCGGAGATCGACGGGGCCGGTGCTCTCCTGTACGGCCGCGACCGCCTGCTGAGCGACGCCGAGACCTACGACATGGGGTTCTTCGTCGCCTGTCTGTGCACCCCGCTCCTGGGCGACGACCTCGCCGAGTACCTCCCGGGCTACCGGCCCGACTCCCGGCTCGCCCGCGAGACCAACGGCGACCTGGGGACGCTGCTCCCCCACTGGCGCACACGCGCGGAGGAAGCCACCGATCCCGGCGCCCGCGTGCGCCTGGTCCGCCACCAGTCCCGCCACCTCGTCCGCACCGCCTTCACCCTCGTCATGCCCCGCTGGAACGGCTGGACGAGCGACCTGCACGAGATGGCGGAGGCGTTCGCCGAGTACTACCCCGCGCGCGGGGACCAGGTCCGGGCGGCGGCCGTACGCGGGTACGAGCCGACGGACTCGCCGGAGGCGCTCGCGCAGTACACGGACGATCTGGGGCCGTGGCTGGCGCAGGAGTACGCGCGCGTGCACGGGGTGAAGTCCCCGCGTCCCTAGATCAGTCCGTGGTCCCGCAGGTACTCCAGCTGTGCGCGCACCGACAGTTGCGCCGCCGGCCACAGGGAGCGGTCGACGTCCGCGTAGACGTGGGCGACGACCTCCTCGGGGGTGCGGTGGCCGTTCTCGACGGCTGTCTCGACCTGGGCGAGGCGGTGGGCGCGGTGGGCCAGGTAGAACTCCACGGCACCCTGGGCGTCCTCCAGGACGGGGCCGTGACCGGGGAGGACGGTGTGGACGCCGTCGTCGACCGTGAGGGATCTGAGGCGGCGCAGGGAGTCCAGGTAGTCGCCGAGGCGGCCGTCGGGGTGCGCCACGACGGTCGTGCCGCGGCCGAGGACCGTGTCGCCGGTGAGGACCGCGCCGTCGGCGGGGAGGTGGAAGCAGAGGGAGTCGGCGGTGTGGCCGGGCGTCGGGACGACCCGCAGTTCCAGGCCGCCGGTCGTGATGACGTCGCCGGCCGCGAGGCCCTCGTCACCGAGGCGCAGGGCGGGGTCCAGCGCGCGGACGCGCGTACGCGTGAGCTCGGCGAACCGGGCGGCGCCCTCCGCGTGGTCGGGGTGGCCGTGGGTGAGGAGGGTGAGGGCGATGCGGCGGCCCGCGCGCTCGGCGGTGTCGATGACCGCGCGCAGGTGGCCGTCGTCCAGCGGGCCGGGGTCGATGACGACGGCGAGGTCGGAGCCGGGCTCGGCGACGATCCACGTGTTGGTGCCGTCCAGCGTCATCGCGGAGGCGTTCGGCGCGAGGACGTTGACCGCGCGCGGGGTGGCCTCCCCGGAGAGGACCGCTGCGCGCGGCTGTCCGGGCAGGGCGCCTGCGTGGGTCATGCGGGGGCTCCAGGGATCGGGATGCGCTTCGTGAACTCCTCGTGGCCCGGCCAGGACAGGACGATCTCGCCGTCGGTGAGGCGGGCGGTCGCGAGGACCGGCGTGAGGTCGCGCGCGCGTGCGGCGTCGAGGGCGTCGCAGGCGCGCGCGTGGGGCGCGAGCTGACGCAGGGTCGCGATGGTCGGCGGCATCATCACCAGCTCGCCCTTGTCGTACGACGCGGCTGCCTCGGCCGGGCGGATCCAGACCGTGCGGTCGGCCTCCGTGGAGGCGTTGCGGGTGCGCTGGCCCTTGGGGAGGGCGGCGACGAAGAACCACGTGTCGTAGCGCCGGGGTTCGAACTCGGGGGTGATCCACCGCGTCCAGGCCCCCAGGAGGTCCGAGCGCAGCACGAGGCCCCTGTTGTCCAGGAACTCCGCGAACGACAGCTCACGGGCCACCAGGGCCGCTCTGTCGGCCTCCCAGTCGTCGCCGGTGGTGTCCTCGATCACCGTTCCGGCGGCCGGGCCCGCGAGCAGGACGCCGGCCTCCTCGTACGTCTCGCGCACGGCCGCGCAGACGATCGCCTGGGCCGTCGCCCCGTCCGTGCCGAGCCGCTCGGCCCACCACGCGCGCGAAGGGCCCGCCCAGCGGACCGTGCGGTCGTCGTCCCGGGGGTCGACGCCGCCGCCGGGGTACGCGTACGCGCCCGCGGCGAACGCCATCGACGTACGGCGGCGCAGCATGTGGACGGCGGGGCCGGCGGGGGTGTCCTTGAGGAGCATGACGGTGGCCGCGCGTCTGGGGGCGACCGGGGTGAGCGTGCCGTCCGCGAGCGCGCGGATGCGGTCCGGCCAGTCCGGTGGGAACCACTGCCCATTCGCCATGGGCGGAGGCTATCCGGTGGGGAGCGAATGTTCGAGAGGGGCCAGGGAGGCGGGCGGCGGGCGCCGGACATGCGCAAACCCCCCGGCTCGCGCGCGGGGGGTCCGTCGGCCGGGAGGTGTCCGCCGGCCGTGGGGTGTCAGTCGCGGACCTCGACCAGGAACTCGACCTCGACCGGCGCGTCCAGCGGGAGCACCGCGACGCCGACCGCGCTGCGCGCGTGCACGCCCTTGTCGCCGAGGATCTCGCCGAGCAGTTCGCTCGTGCCGTTGATCACACCGGGCTGGCCGGTGAAGTCCGGGGCTGAGGCGACGAACCCGACGACCTTCACGACGCGGACGATCCGGTCCAGGTCGCCGATCACGGACTTGACGGCGGCCAGGCCGTTCAGCGCGCAGCGCGCGGCGAGCTCCTTGGCCTCCTCGGCGGTGACCTCGGCGCCGACCTTGCCGGTGACGGGCAGCTTGCCGTCGACCAGGGGGAGCTGGCCGGAGGTGAAGACGTACGCGCCCGTGCGCACGGCGGGCTGGTAGGCGGCGAGCGGCGGGACGACGTCCGGGAGGGCCAGGCCCAGTTCGGCGATCCGGTCCTCTACGGCGCTCACGCCTTGGCCCGCTTCAGGTAGGCCACCAGCTGCTCGGGGTTGGGTCCGGGCACGACCTGGACCAGCTCCCAGCCGTCCTCGCCCCAGGTGTCCAGAATCTGCTTGGTCGCGTGCACGAGAAGGGGCACGGTCGCGTATTCCCACTTGGTCATGGGGCGACTGTATCCGCATGCGGGGAGGGGGTTGTCCACAGGCTGGGGACGAGCGGTTCATGCGACTGTCGTACCGGTTATCCACAGCCTGCTGATTGGTCCGGGCGCCGAGTGGTTACGCTCGAAGACGTGAGCAGGCTCCAGGTCGTCAGCGGCAAGGGCGGGACCGGAAAGACGACGGTCGCCGCGGCCCTCGCGCTGGCCCTCGCGAGGGAAGGGAAGCGGACGCTTCTCGTCGAGGTCGAGGGCCGGCAGGGCATCGCGCAGCTCTTCGAGACGGAGGCGCTTCCGTACGAGGAGCGGAAGATCGCCGTCGCGCCCGGGGGCGGGGAGGTGTACGCGCTGGCCATCGACCCCGAACTGGCCCTGCTGGACTACCTCCAGATGTTCTACAAGCTCGGCAGCGCGGGGCGGGCGCTGAAGAAGCTCGGCGCGATCGACTTCGCGACGACGGTCGCGCCGGGTCTGCGGGACGTCCTGCTGACCGGCAAAGCGTGCGAGGCGGTGCGGCGCAAGGACAAGTTCGGGCGGTTCGCGTACGACTACGTCGTCATGGACGCGCCGCCGACCGGGCGGGTGACGCGGTTCCTGAACGTGAACGACGAGGTCGCCGGGCTCGCGCGGATCGGGCCGATACACAATCAGGCGCAGGCCGTCATGCGGGTGCTGAAGTCCCCGGAGACCGCCGTGCATCTGGTGACGCTCCTGGAGGAGATGCCGGTCCAGGAGACCGCCGACGGCATCGCCGAGCTGCGCGCCGCGCGGCTGCCGGTCGGCCGGGTCGTCGTCAACATGGTCCGGCCGGAGGTGCTGGACGCCGCCGGCCTGGAACTCGTGGACGGCGCCGCGCGTTCCTCCGTCGCGCGGTCCCTGTCCTCGGCGGGCCTGGGCGGAGCGCGCCGAGGGGGCAACGCGGAGAAGCTCGTCACCCCCCTCCTGGCGCAGGCCGCGGAGTACGCGGAGCGCCACCGCCTGGAGCAGGACCAGCGCACGGTCCTCGCGGACCTGGGCCTCCCGGCCCACGAACTCCCGCTCCTCTCCGAGGGCATGGACCTGGCGGGCCTCTACGAACTCGCCACCGAGCTGCGGAAGCAGGGGATCGCATGAGCACGCACCCGGCCGACCGCGCCGCGAGCGGTACGGCGAGCGCCGAGGGCGGACCGGCCGACCGCGCCGCCCACGACGCCCCCCGCCGGATCTCCTCCGTCCGCGTCCTGGACGTCGACCCCCTGCTCGACGATCCGAAGACCCGCATCGTCGTGTGCTGCGGTTCCGGCGGGGTCGGGAAGACCACGACCGCCGCCGCGCTCGGGCTGCGGGCCGCCGAGCGGGGGCGGAAGGTGGTCGTGCTGACCATCGACCCCGCGCGCAGGCTCGCGCAGTCGATGGGCATCGACTCCCTCGACAACACCCCCCGGCGGGTGAAGGGCGTCGAGGGGGGCGGCGAACTGCACGCCATGATGCTCGACATGAAGCGCACGTTCGACGAGATCGTCGAGGCGCACGCGGACCCCGAGCGGGCCGCCGCGATCCTGGGGAACCCCTTCTACCAGTCGCTGTCCGCGGGGTTCGCCGGTACGCAGGAGTACATGGCGATGGAGAAGCTGGGGCAGCTGCGCTCGCGGGACGAGTGGGACCTCATCGTCGTCGACACGCCGCCCTCGCGGTCCGCGCTGGATTTCCTCGACGCCCCCAAGCGGCTCGGGTCGTTCCTGGACGGCAAGCTGATCCGGGTGCTGCTGGCGCCCGCGAAGGTCGGCGGACGCGCGGGGATGAAGTTCCTGAACGTCGGCATGTCGATGATGACCGGCGCGCTGGGCAAGCTCCTCGGCGGGCAGCTCCTCAAGGACGTCCAGACGTTCGTCGCCGCGATGGACTCCATGTTCGGCGGCTTCCGTACGCGCGCGGACGCGACGTACAAACTCCTCCAGGCCCCCGGTACGGCGTTCCTGGTCGTCGCCGCGCCCGAGCGGGACGCCCTGCGGGAGGCCGCGTACTTCGTCGAGCGCCTCGCCGCCGAGGACATGCCGCTGGCCGGCCTCGTCCTCAACCGGGTGCACGGCAGCGGCGCGGCCCACCTCTCGGCGGAGCGGGCGCTGAGCGCGGCGGAGGTCCTGGAGGCGGGCCTGCCCCAGGACACCGGCACCGACGCCGCGCTCCCCCAGGCCGCCGACCCGTCGAACACCCTCCGCTCACCCGAACCCGGCGCGGAAAATCTTGGCCCCGCCCGCATTGTGGATCAGGACCCCGGGAAGGCTGACCTACGTAACTCTCCCGACCCACGCGGCAGTTCGGATTCCCCCGTGTCCGACGCCACAGCCACAGCCACGGCTCCAGATCCCGTCACCGCCTCCGGCGACGCCCCGGCCTCCGACGACGGTTCCCCCACCGGCGTCGACGCGGAGCGTTCCATCGACCGGCTCACCGCAGGCCTGCTGCGCCTGCACGCGAACCGTATGCACCTGCTCTCCCGCGAGCAGCGCACGCGTGACCGCTTCACCGCGCTCCACCCCGAGGTCGCGGTCGCCGAGGTCGCCGCGCTCCCCGGTGACGTCCACGACCTGGCGGGCCTGCGCGACATCGGCGTACGCCTCGCGGCGAACCGCCCGGAGCTGCCGGAGGACACGGAGCACTCCGTGGGCTGAGGCGGGCGGACGCGCGGGCGTCGGCGCGCAGCGGGGCGCGGGCCCCGTACCCGGGCGCGGGCACCGGCGTCGCGCCGGCTCCGTGCACAGCCGGCGCGCGAAAGCTGAAAACCCCGAGCCGAGAATCGAACCCCCGACTCGGCTCGGAAGGAATTCAGCGCACGTCACCGCACGTCAGAGCACATCGACGACAACGGCAGGCGGACCGCGAGGTCCACGCACCGGGGAACGCTCACCGCAGGGCCCACGAGAACCCCCGGCTCACGTACTCCGGCCACGTACTCCGGCGGCTATCCCACCGCCGCGTAGCTCTCGTACACCCGGTCGTCGTCGAGTGCGACGACCCCGGCGACGCTCACGACGCCCGGCGTGCCGCGCTCGTACTCCGAGCGTGCGGTCTCCAGGAGCCTGCGCCAGGAGGTGACGGTCGGCCGGCGGCGCAGCAGGGCCCGCCGTTCACGCTCCGTCATCCCTCCCCACACGCCGAACTCCACGCGGTTGTCGAGCGCGTCGGCCAGGCATTCCGTGCGTACCGGGCAACCGGTGCACACCGCCTTGGCCCTGTTCTGCGCTGCTCCCTGAACGAACAGTTCATCCGGATCAGTAGTGCGGCAGGCAGCCTGCGCACTCCAGTCGGTTACCCAGCCCATACCGGCGCCGTCCTCTCCCGAATCGAGGCTCCCCCACGGCGGCAGCGGCATATTCACCGCCGCCAGTTGAGGACGTTACGGAAGGTGGGCACAGCGCAACACCCCCTTCGGGCCCAATCTTGAATGGCCCGAACGGACTATGCGCATCCGGCAGATCACCCGAGCGAGTGAGCCCGCGACATACGTGACTTTCCCGGCGAATGGGGGCGGTTCACTGGTGTCACAACGGACGCCGCGTGACACACGAGGCGGATTCGGGCACGCCCCCGGAGAAAAACTCCGGGATTTCCAGAACGATTCGGGGTCGCTGGACGTATTGATACGAGGCCCTGTCGCCGTGACTCGTGAGAACAGCTTAGGCCAATGCCTGCGCGCGTGTCCGGAGAATGAGTGAGCCGGTCGTGCGCCCCCCACGACCACCACACGTCGCCGTCACACCCCCATGTCACAATCCCGCCCCGAACAGCCTCACCCCCGCCCGCACCGCCGGAAGCCCCGGAACGACGGATTAGGCTGGCGTGCATGCCAAAGAAGCGCTCGGGCGGTGGTCTGTCCACGACGCAGCAGGCCGCCAAGTTCCTCGGTGTCAGTGTCCTGTCGGGCGCGGTCCTGGCGGGGATCGCCCTGCCGGCCGTCGGCGCGCTGGGCCTCGCCGCGAAGGGGTCGGTGGAGTCGTTCGACGAGCTCCCGGCCAACCTGAAGACGCCCCCGCTCAGCCAGCGCACCTCGATCCTGGACGCCGAGGGCAACCGGATCGCGTCCGTGTACTCGCGCGACCGCACGGTCGTCGACCTCAAGGACATCTCGCCGTACATGCAGAAGGCGATCGTCGCGATCGAGGACTCGCGCTTCTACCAGCACGGCGCGGTCGACCTGAAGGGCATCCTGCGCGCGCTGAACAAGAACGCGCAGAGCGGCGGCGTCTCGGAGGGCGCCTCGACGCTGACCCAGCAGTACGTGAAGAACGTCTTCGTCGAGGAGGCCGGCGACGACCCGACCAAGGTCGCCGAGGCCACCCAGCAGACGATCGGCCGCAAGATCCGCGAGCTGAAGTACGCGATCCAGGTCGAGGAGGAGCTGGGCAAGAAGAAGATCCTGGAGAACTACCTCAACATCACGTTCTTCGGCCAGCAGGCGTACGGCGTGGAGGCCGCCTCCCAGCGGTACTTCTCCAAGCACGCGAAGGACCTGAACCTCCAGGAGTCGGCGCTGCTCGCGGGCATCGTCCAGTCGCCGAGCCTGTACGACCCGATCAACGACGAGAAGCAGGCGACCCTGCGCCGCAACGTCGTGATCCAGCGCATGGCCCAGCTCGGCGACGTCTCACAGGCGGACGCCGACAAGGCGAAGGCCGCGCCGCTGGGCCTGAAGGTCACCCAGCCGAAGAACGGCTGCATCACCGCCGTCAAGGGCGCCGGGTTCTTCTGCAAGTACGTCGAGAAGGTCTTCCTCACCGACCCGGTCTTCGGCAAGACCAAGGAGGACCGCGCGAAGGTCTGGAACCAGGGCGGCCTGACGATCCGTACGACCCTGGACCCGCAGGCCCAGGAGTCCGTGCAGGACTCGATCAAGGACCACGTCTACCAGTCCGACAAGGTCGCGACGGCCGTCACCCTCGTCGAGCCCGGCACCGGCAAGATCCTCGGCATGGGCCAGTCGAAGCCGTACGGCTACGGCAAGAACGAGACGGAGTACAACTACTCGGTCGACTCGGCGTACGGCGGCTCCAACTTCGGCTGGCCGACGGGTTCGACGTTCAAGCCGTTCCTCGCGGCGGCGGCGCTGGAGGACGGCAAGCCGGCGAACCAGGTGTACCCGGCGCCGTTCGACATGCCGTACCCGGAGCGGGTCTCCACGTGCAGCGGCAAGGACTGGCGCAACACCGGGGACGACACGGTGGAGAACGAGAGCGAGTCCGAGGTCGGCCCGTACGACCTGCGCAAGGCGATGGAGCTCTCCGTCAACACGTACTTCGTGCAGATGCTGGAGGACGTCGGCATGTGCCCGGTGTCCAAGATGATCGACGGCCTCGGAGTGGTGCAGGGCAACGGCGACAAGGTTCCCGAGGTGCCGTCGTCCATGACCCTCGGTTCCACCGGTCTCTCCCCGCTGACCATGGCCAGCGCGTACGCCGCGTTCGCCTCGCGCGGGATGTACTGCACGCCGGTCGCCATCGAGTCGATCACGCAGACCGTCGGGAACACGAAGAAGTCCCTCGACGTGCCGAAGTCCACCTGCTCGCGGGCGATGAGCGAGAAGACCGCCGACACGATCAACACGCTGCTCAGCGGGGTGGTCGACTCCGGTACCGGTAAGACGGCCGGCCTCAAGGACCGCGCCAACGCGGGCAAGACCGGTACCACCGACTCCCGCAAGAACGCCTGGTTCGTCGGCTACACCCCGAACCTCTCCGGCGCGGTCTGGGTCGGCAGCGCCACCCAGAAGGTCGAGATGGAGCGCATCTGGATCGGCGGCGAGTACCACTCCCTCGTCTACGGCGGCGACACCCCCGGCCCGATCTGGAAGGACGCCATGACCGGCGCCCTCTCCGGCAAGGACTCCCCCGACTTCAAGACGGTCACCATCCCGGGCAGCGGCCTCGACCGGGGCAACAACGGCGGCAAGGGCCGGGGCAACGGGAACGGCCGGGGCAACGACAACAACAACGGCGACAACGACGGCGGTTTCCTCGGCGGCCTGATCGGCGGCGGCACGACCGGCGCGAACACCTCGGCCGGCGGGGCGTCCGGCGGCTCCAACAACGGCGGCTCGAACGGCGACTTCCCGACGCCGACGATCACGGGCCTCCCCGAGGGCCTGTTCCGCGGCAACAACGGCAACGGCAACGGGGGCAGGAACTGACACCGGGCCACTGACCTGCGAAAGGGCGCCCTCATCCGCGTACGGATCGGTACGGGGATGAGGGCGCCCTTTGTCGTGAGGTCGCCGGGGTTTCGGCTGGTGCCGGCTCGGGAACGCGGCCGGGGTTTCGGCCGGTGCCGGCCCTGGAACGCGGCCGGGGTCGGTCAGCTTGCCAGGAGCTTCTTGACCGTCGCCGCGACCCGGCCGCCCTCCGCGAGGCCCGCGACCTTCGGGTTGACGAGCTTCATGACCGCGCCCATCGCGCGGGGGCCCTCCGCGCCGGACGCCTTGGCCTCGGCGACCGCCGCCGTGACGATCTCCGTCAGCTCCTCGTCGCTCAGCTGCTTGGGGAGGTACTCGGCGAGGACCTCGCCCTCCTCCTTCTCCCGCGCCGCCTGCTCCGCCCGGCCGCCCTGCGCGAACGCCTCCGCCGCCTCCCGGCGCTTCTTCGCCTCGCGGGCGAGCACCGTGAGGACCTCGTCGTCGGAGAGCTCGCGCTTCTCCGTACCCGCGACCTCCTCCTTCGTGATCGCGGTGAGCGTGAGGCGCAGCGTCGAGGAGCGCAGCTCGTCGCGGGCCTTGATCGCGGTGTTGAGGTCTTCCTGGAGCTTGGACTTGAGCGTGGTCATGACGTCGATTGTGGCAGGTGCGGGAAGAAAGGGGCTTCCCTATTACGCGGGGGGCGTGTGGTCAAGGGTCACGGTCGGGTCTGACACGATGGGGGTATGCGCGCGCGTTATGGAGTCCCCTTGGGAATCGCGGCGGTTGGCGCCGCCGGACTGGCCTACTCCGCCGGGTTCGAGGCCCGTTCGTTCCGGCTGCGACGGGTGACCGTACCGGTGCTGCCGCCGGGGATGCGGCCCCTGCGGGTGCTCCAGGTCTCCGACATCCACATGGTCGGCGGGCAGCGCAAGAAGCAGCGGTGGCTGCGGTCGCTCGCCGGGCTGCGGCCCGACTTCGTCATCAACACCGGCGACAACCTCTCCGACCCCGACGGCATCCCCGAGACGCTGGACGCGCTCGGGCCGCTGATGGAGTTCCCGGGCGCCTACGTCTTCGGGTCCAACGACTACTACGGGCCCCGGCTGCGCAATCCCGCGAAGTACCTCTTCGAGAAGGCCAGCGGCCGGCACGGGCTGAACGGCAACGCGCCCGCCGTCGACGTCGTCCACATCGACTGGGAGAGCCTGCGGGACGGGTTCGACGGGGCCGGGTGGCTCGACCTCACGAACACGCGGGGCGTCCTGAAGATCGACGGGGTCTCCATCGAGCTGACCGGGCTCGACGATCCGCACATCCGGCGGGACCGGTACGAGCGGGTCGCCGGGGGGCCGTCCGGCTCCGCGGACTTCTCGATGGGGGTGGTGCATGCGCCGTATCTGCGGGTGCTGGATTCCTTCACCGCCGATGACTATCCGCTGATCCTCGCGGGGCATACGCATGGGGGGCAGTTGTGCGTGCCGTTCTACGGGGCGCTGGTGACCAACTGTGATCTGGATGCGGGGCGGGTGAAGGGGTTGTCGACGCATACGGTCGGGGAGCGGACGGCGTACATGCATGTGTCGGCGGGGTGTGGGACTAATCGGTATACGCCGGTGAGGTTTGCTTGTCCGCCGGAGGTCACGTTGTTGACGTTGGTGGGGCGGGAGTAGGGGGCTCTGGGGCGGGGGGCGGCTTCGGCTTCGGCTTCGGCTTCGGCTTCGGCTTCGGCTTCGGCTTCGGCTTCGGCTTCGGCTTCGGCTTCGAGAAGGCTTGGCATATTTTCGTACAGCATCTCGTCGTACCGTGTCCCTCACTCGGCCCACCCCGATCGCCCCGTATGCCCGGTTTCCCTAGCTTGGGGGCATGACCGCTCCGATACCCCGGGACATCCCCGACCTGCCGGCGATCCCCCGTACGCACGCGCTCTTCCCCTCGTACGTCTCGCACGTCCCGGCGGCTGCCGTGGTCGCGCCGGTACGGCGGCCCCTCGCCGCGGTGCTGCGGCTGCTGCTGGCCGGGGCGGCGGCGGGGAGCGTGGGGATGGCGGTCGCGCTGGGCGACCCCTTGACCGTACTGAGCCGGTTCTCCGTACAGAGCACGTTGGTGCTGGCGCTGGTGACGGCGCTGTCGGCGCGGCGCGCGTGGACGGCGCGGCGTCCGCTGCCGGGGGCCGTGACGGGGGCGGCGCTCCTCTACACGGTGACCGGCGCGCTGACGTACCACCTGCTGCTCGCGCACAACGCGCAGGCCACGCCGCTGACCGGCGGCACGGGCGGGTGGCACGCGGTCGCGTCCCACCTCCTGCACACGGCGATCCCGGCCGCGGCCGTCCTCGACTGGCTGCTGCTGACGCCGCCGGCGCGGCTGCGGTTGCGGCAGGCGGCGTCGTGGCTGGTGTATCCGCTGCTGTACCTGGGCTTCACGCTGGCCCGGGGCCACCTCCTCGCGGCCGGCTCTCCCGGCCGCTACCTCTACCCCTTCCTCGACGCGGCGGCCGACGGCTACCGGCACACCCTCGCCAACGCCCTCCTCCTCGGCCTCGCCATCTACGCCCTCTCCCTCCTCCTCACCGCCCTCGACCACACCCGCCCCAACCCCATCCGCCCCCACCCCAAAACCGGATTTCGTCTCCAGCCGCCCGTGGGCTAAAGTTAACGACGTCGCCGCAGCAAGAAGGTTCGCAGCGACATCGGGGTGTAGCGCAGCTTGGCAGCGCGCTTCGTTCGGGACGAAGAGGTCGTGGGTTCAAATCCCGCCACCCCGACAGTGTTTGACCAGGTTAGGCCTGTGCTGAGAGATCAGCACAGGCCTAACTTGTTGTGCGGACCCGTTTTGGGAGCCGACGTAGGGGGATCTTCAGACCCCGACTCCCTGTGGCTCCGGGCCAGAGGTCTACCCAAGGCTTGTCGTAGGGAGTCCGCAGACGGTACGACGATCGTCATGCATCGGTGATCTCCGTTGAACGATCGGCAACTCTCACTCCTCACCCGAGTCGGGGACGGAACCGGCCCCGTCACGTCAGACAGCCCCGAGCTCGCCCTCACGGCTCGCGCGCTCAAGGACCGGGCCTGGTGACCATGCCCCGGAAGGAGGGGAGGTGGCAGGCGAAGATCACCGACGCGGGGCGCTTCTATCTGGAGCACGGCCATCATTCCGACCGTCCGTAACTGGTGCCGGGCGAGCCTCGGTCGGCGGCATCCGAAGTCAAGACGCCGCCTACCGCAGGGCCTTCGCGTGGTCGAGCGTGATCTCGCGCCAGGGCAGACGGCGGACGCGGTCGAAGAGGCCGGGATGGTTGGCCTTGGCCTGCGCGATGTGGTGGGCACCGCGCTCGCGCAGGAAGGTGCCGTGAGCGTGCTGGGTGTGCAGCGCGTCGGCGGTGATGACCGTGTCGGTCAGGTCGACGCTGCCGGCAGGGCCGGAAGGCGGGGATCGCGTTGCTCTTGTCGGCGACCTGGCGCTGGGCCAGGACGTGACCGGCGTGGTCCAGCGCTGCGAGCAGGGTGACGTGCCCGGTGACGTGGGTGCGCGAGCCACGCAGGGCCTTGCCGCCAACAGCGATCGCCCGCAGTCCGGGGCCGGCCGGGGTGGCGCGGGCGGTGAGGAAGGCGCCGATGGCCCGGTCCAGGGCGTTGCCGTCGAGCTGGACGAGCAGACGGCGCAGGGTGTGGGGGTGCGGCACGGACACGGTCC
>NZ_JARAYJ010000046.1:0-63539 GCF_033794345.1 Streptomyces niveiscabiei | reverse complement strand
GGACCGTGTCCGTGCCGCACCCCCACACCCTGCGCCGTCTGCTCGTCCAGCTCGACGGCAACGCCCTGGACCGGGCCATCGGCGCCTTCCTCACCGCCCACGCCACCCCGGCCGGCCCCGGACTGCGGGCGATCGCTGTCGACGGCAAGGCCCTGCGTGGCTCGCGCACCACCACGACCACTCACGTCACGCTGCTCGCCGCAATGGACCACACCGGTCACGTCCTCGCCCAGCGCCAGGTCGCCGACAAAAGCAACGAGATCCCCGCCTTCAAGCCCCTGCTGGACACCATCGACCTGACCGGCACGGTCATCACCGCCGACGCCCTGCACACCCAGCACGCCCACGGCACCCATCTCCGCGAACGCGGCGCCCACTACATAGCCCAGGTCAAGGCCAACCACCCCGGCCTGTTCGACCGCGTCCGCCGTCTGCCCTGGCGCGAGATCACGCTCGACCACCACGACCGGACCCGAGCCCACCACCGCCTGGAAATCCGGCGGCTCAAGACCGCCGCCTTCGCCCACCTCGACTACCCCGACGCCCGCCGGGCCCTCCAAGTCGTCCGTTGGAGAAAGGACTTCACCACCGGAAAACTCACCATCGAACGCGCCTACCTGATCACCAGCCTGCCGCCCGGGACGGCGACCGGTGCCCAACTCGCCGCCTGGATCAGAGGACACTGGAAGATCGAAGTGCGCCATGAGGCGCTTTGTTTCCGGACGGGGGTGAGAGACCCCCGGCGCCTGGCTGTCGCAGCAGCCGGGTGAAGCAGAGGGCAGCCGTCATGCCGTAGGAAGCGTGGGTGTGGCGGTGGCAAGCGGCCCTGACACCGTCGGGTCGTGCGGGTACTACCAGACCGTGCGGGCCCGGCCAGCGACTCACGAAGGGATACGAAAGAAACCGGTGCTTGACGCCTCGTTAGCCAGAACCGCTCTCAAACCTGGTGGATATGGGGCGGGAGTGCGGTGCGAGCCGGGCTGTTTCGACAAGCAGGCTCCCGTCCGTCGCGGCAACCGGCCGCGGTGGACAGGTCGTCACGTGTGTCTGCGGGCGTGACGAAGACCGCCGGGGTATAGCCGGGTCCCTCCCGTGAGAACCGGGACGAAGTGAACATGGGAACCATGCAAGGTCTGCCCTCCCCGCTCCCCAGCCAGGGGACGGGTGGCAGGCGCGCTGTCCGCTGTCGGGCCCTGTGTGAGGCGGAGCGGTCGTAGTACTCCGAGGACGGTAACGCCGTCCGCATGGGGAAGGACCGCAGCGAGTCACGTAGATGAGGAGAGGAAATGGCAGGAGATACGCCGGGGAACCCCGGCGTTCCCGAGGCCGCCGCGTATGCGGTGGCCTCGCGGGTACTGCGGATTCAGTCCAAGCTGCACGATCGGGCGGTGGCCGACCCTGGCCGCGTGTTCGACGATCTGTTCAACCTTGTGGCAGACCCGGCGTTCCTGCTCGAAGCATGGCGCCGGGTCAGGACGAACAAAGGAGCGCGGACAGCCGGGATCGACGGCTGGACCGCTCCCGGGATCGAGGCGTCCGAGCACGGTGTGCTCGGGTTCCTCGACCAGATCCGCGCGGACCTGAAGGCGCGGACGTTCGTCCCCCTGCCCGTGGCCGAACGCATGATCCCGAAATCCAACGGGAAGATGCGCCGCCTGGGCATCCCGACCGCGCGAGACCGCGTGGTGCAGGCCAGCCTGAAACTGGTGCTCGAACCGATCTTCGAGCCCGGATTCAGCTCGTCCAGTTATGGGTTCAGGCCCGGCAGGCGAGCGCAGGACGCGATCGAGGACATCATCCACCACGCCCGCTCGGGCTATGTGTGGGTGTTCGAGACCGACATCGCCGCCTGCTTCGACGAGATCGACCACACGGCCCTCATGGACCGGGTGCGTCAGCGTATCGGCGACAGGCGAGTCCTACAGCTGGTCAAGTCCTTCCTGCACGCAGGGATCCTGACCGGGGAGGGCACCCTGCGGGAGACCGTGTCGGGGACGCCGCAAGGCGGGATCCTGTCCCCGTTGCTCGCGAACGTCGCCCTGGGCGTGATCGACGAGCACTTCGACACGAAGCGCCGAAGCCTTTCCAAGGAATGGCACCGGCGCCGACACCGCCGCGAAGGGGGAGCGACTTACCGGCTGGTCCGGTACGCCGACGACCTCGCCGTGATGGTGTTCGGCACCCGGGAGCACGCTGAAGCACTCCGCGACGAAGTCACGGGCGTTGCCGCCACCATCGGGCTACGTCTGGCCGAGGACAAGACCCGAACCGTCCATATCGACGACGGCTTCGACTTCCTGGGCTGGCACATCCAGCGCCACACCCAGCGGGGCTCGAACCGTCGCATGGTCTACACCTATCCCAGCGACAAGGCCGTCCAGTCGGTCAGGTCCCGGGTCAAGGAACTGACCGGACGGCAGACAATGAACATGGACCCCGGCACAGTCTTCACCCTCCTGGGGCAGAGACTCCGGGGCTGGACCACGTACTTCCGCCACGGCGCATCCAAGATCACTTTCAGTGAGCTGGAACACTACCTGTGGCACCGTGTGTGGAAGTGGCTCCGCCGACGCCATCGGCGCCGGCACTGGAGATGGATCACCCGCACCTACGGCAGCCCCCACAACCGGTGGGGCTTCACCGCCGACGGCGTGGAACTGTTCAACCCCGCGAAGGTACCCATCCGGCGATACCGCTACCGGGGTAACACCATCCCCACCCCGTGGTCCGCACGACCAGCCCACACCACCACCTGATGGACTCGTGGAGAGCCCGGTGCCGGGTAACTGGCACGCCGGGTTCGGACGAGCGGCCAGGGGAAACGCCCGCCAGAAACCACGGAAACGCGCCCCTGGCCGACTCGTACAATCTTCTGCACCACGTCCACGACCGCACGTTCCGCGAGGACGACTCCAAAATCCATGTCGGCCATCTCCCGCGCATCATGGCCGGCCTGCGCAACCTCGCCATCGGCGTCCACCGTCAGGACGGCCGCACCAACATCGCCGCCGCCCTACGCCACAGCACCCGCGACTACCACCGACCCCTGACAGCCCTCGGCCTCACCGGATAAACCCGGGCAGAAGGAGATCATGCAAGAGACCCTGGTAGCGGCCCTGGTTGGTGTCGACGGAGTCCTTGGCGACGCCCGTTCCGCTCGCCTCGCCGAGCCGCCAGTAGGCGTACGGGTCGGCGTCCAGGACCGTGGTGCGGTAGTGGTTGCCGGTGGTGTAGCGGTACACCGTGCAGCGCGACCAGTCGGCGGGCGGGCAGACCGAGGTGAGCTGGTCGCCGGAGTAGCCGTACTTCCAAGTCTGCGCGGACGACGTGTCGTTGGGGTCGGCGGGCGCCGTGAACACGGTGTCGACGTGCGCGCTGGTGGCGCCGCTGGGGGTGGTCCAGGTCAGGGACAGGGACCGCTTGGCCGTGTCGTTCGTGATCTTCGTGAGCTGCTTGGCCGTGTTGTAGGTGAACGTCTCGCCTCGGCCCGCGTAGTCCTTGATCGCGGAGATCGCGTACGTGCCGGTCTTCGCGGTGGCCTGCTTGAAGGCGTACTCGGTGAACTCCTTGTCCGTCAGCGTGTATCCGCCGCCGGAGGCCGCGAGCAGCCGGGCGTAGCGGCCGAGCGGCGGCTGGAAGGTGCCGTCGCTGTTGCGGCCGAAGGCGATCTGCTCGCCGCCGGGGTAGGTGATGACCACGCTGGTGACCGTGCCGGAGGGGTCCTTGGCCTCGGCGGCCTTCATGTCGGCGATCGTCGACCAGCCGGCGCCGAACACGCCGTCCGTGCGCGGGTCGAGGCTGTTGTAGGAGCGGTCGATCTGGAGGGAGGGGCCGACGACGTCGATGTCCGCGTCGGTGTCCTCGGTGGTGTAGTTGCCGTCCGAGGGGTCGAACTCGTGGCCGTCCGTGTTCTGCGTGAGGCCGGAGGTGACCGGCGGCTGCGGTACGGCGGTGGTGAAGCGGCTGGAGTACGTCACCTCCTCGTAGCCGTCCGAAACCCCCACGTACCAGGCGTAGTTCTTCGACCACTTCAGTTTGCCGGCGGGTATCTTCCAGCTGCTCTTGGCCAGGCTGCCGGACGTGACGACCGGGGTGGTGCTCGCCGAGTCCGCGTCGTACACCTCGAACTCGTAACTCAGCGTCGCGTTGGGCCACTTGTCGGCGTCGCTCGCGTAGACCAGCAGCTCCGGCTGGAGCGTGTTCGCCTGGAAGTTCTCCGGCGGGTACTGGGCGTTGACCTGCGGCTTGGCGTTGGCGGCGTAGGTCAGGTCGAGCGAGGGGCGCCAGGCGGCGGTCGCGGAGTTGTCGGAGTGGAAACGCTTCCAGTGCAGGCCGTCTCCGGTCGGAGCGGCCATCGACAGGCCGTAGTTGGCGCCGCCGGTGGCGACCTGGGTGAACCAGGACGTCGAGAGCGTCACCGGCATCTTCACGCCGACGTCGACGCTGCCGTCCAGGTTCTTGCAGGCGGCGCCGGGGGCCACGGACGCCGTACCGATGGCGGCGCCGACCGTGGGACCGGGGTAGGTCGTGGTCGTCGACGGCACCCACGCCTGGGTCACCGGGTACACCGAGAACGGTGCGGGGTCGCACGAAGAGGCCCACAGCGCCCACACGTTGAGGGTCGCGGCGGACACCTTCTGGCCGGCGATCTTCGAGGCCAGCGAGGAGAACTGGAGGAAGGAGTTGGCCTTGTTGGTGCCCGCGTCGTACGAACCGACCTTGATCTGGGTCTCGGTGGAGCGGTTCAGGGCGGCGTCGTTCTGGACGTACGTCCCCTCGCTCGCCGAGACGACGGTCGTGGGGTCGACGGTCACCGGGTAGACCCGCTCGGGGTCGTCCAGCCAGCTCCGGTCGGCGGTCATCCGCAGTGCCGACTGCCCGTCCACTGTGGTCAGTTCGTACGACACCCGCGCCGAACGCGCGCCCTCGCCGGAGCGCGGGTCGGTCTTCGAGTCGACCATGTAGGCGTGCGGGATCGTCGCGGCGACCTTGCCGTCGGTGCCGGTGAACTCGACGTCGCCGGTGTCCGTGAGGCGTGAGGTCAGCCCCTCGGTGTCCAGCCGGAAGAGCCAGGAGTTCGCCGCGTCCGGCGAGTTGAGGACGAGGTTCTCCTTGAACCCGTCGGCGATCGGCACGAGTTGGACGTCGGTGCCGGGGACGACCTGCGGGTAGACGAGGGTGCCGTCCGCGTTCTCGACCGCCGCGACCTGCCGCGCGCCGTCCAGGGTGTACGACAGGGCGCGTCCGGCGCCCAGGGAGACGGAGGCCAGCGCGTCGTCGTTCGCGTGCGCGGCGAACTCGACGTCGAGGGAGTTGGCGTCCTGGGTGAACCGGCCGTCCGCGCCCTCCACCAGGCTCGTGTCGATCGCCTGCCAAGTGCCGTCCGCGCCCTGGAAGTTGGTGCGTCCGGCGTAATGGCGGACCGTGGTGGAGCCGTCCGTGTTGACGAAGTAGTCCGAGGTGGCGGTGGACTTGGCCGGGTCGCGTTCACTGGTGGCGGGGTCGAAACTGCCCTCGGTGGGGGCGGCGGGTCCGGTGGTGACTTGCTCGGTCTCGGTCACCGGCCGTTCGTACGGGTCGAGTTGGCCCTGTCCCTCACCGGCGGCGCGCCCGCTGCCGCCGTCCGCGCTGGTGGCGGCCGTGGAGGCGGTGTGGCTCTTGCCCTCGGCGGTGCCGCCCTGCTGGTCGGGGGTGTCGAGCGGGGAGGTGTTGGCCCAGGCCCACAGGGCGGAGAGGGACAACTTCGGCATGCTCAGGGCGGGGAGGGTGGCACCGTTGGCCGCCGCCGTCTCGGTCGTGAGCATGAACGAGAAGAAGACGAGCACCGACAGCGCGATCGATCTCAGCTTGTGTCTACGCATGCCCCGCCCCCGCAAGATCCCCTACAGAACTTCGAAAGGCATCCCCAAGGGCGAACAAATGTTCACTACAGTCTCGGCAATTTTATTTGATCTTTACCAATTGGTAGGAACCTAGGGGCACTTCAGACCATCGCATCCCGAATCCCCTTCATCACCGCACCCTTGAGGCCCTCCCCGGGCCTCAGGACGGTGATGTTGTCCCGTGCCGCTTCCCCGTCGCCGACCACGAGGAACGGCACCGAGGGGTGCTGACCTGCGGCAGCTTCCGCGGCTCGCACCTGCGGGGTACCCACGGCCAGGACGACGTCGCACTGCCTCTGGACGAGCCCGTTCACGAACGGCCGCGCGTTGTCGGCGGACTGCTCTCCCGTGACGGGTACGTAGGTCACGCGGGCGCGGGTCTCCTTCGACGCCTGCCGCATGCCGTCCCAGACGGTCGCCGCGACCGTCCCGCGCGCGATGCCGTCCGCCCCGGTCAGCAGGCACGCGTCGAAGTCCCGGTACTCCCGTGCGCGTGTGTCGGGGGGAGTGCTCACGGTCTCCTCGTCACCGCCGCCGAACAGGGCGAACCCGATCGGCCCGAGCACGGCGAGCGCGGCGACCCCCGCCACCCAGCCCCGGTGCGCCCTCAGCCGTCGGCCGACGCCACCGAGCATCCGCCTCCCCCGTCCGGGTACGACACGCTTCGCCCCTCCCCGGGCACGCCACTGCCGCCGAGTCCTGACCACGGCTCCCCCTAGCTCTCAAGTCGCTGGGTACACCCTCCCCCAGGGGTACGTCGTACATACATGCGAGAGATCGTCATGCGGTACGACGCGGGGCGCGCGAGCCGCGTAGGTCACCCCACCGCGAGCAGGATCACCAGGACCACCGCCCCCGCGGCGATGGGCCCCAGTACCTCCCACGCCCAGCGGACGGTCACCTCGGTCGGGGCGTCGTCGGACTCGCTCCCCGGCCGGTAGCCCTCGTGCAGGGCCCGCAGGTCCGCCATGGAGCGGTCGCCGGAGGCCAGATCGTCCCCCGTGTCGACATCCGTCGTACGCATCCCGGCGCCGAACAGCGACATGCCCCCGCCGGTGCTCCCCCGGGCGGCGCGGCGTGCGGCCTTCTTGCGGCCCCGCAGGGAGACCGGGATGGCCCAGAGCTGGAATGTGGCGCCCTCGTTGCTGACCGCCTCGTTCGTGTAGTTCGAGCGGACCACCGCGACCTGGGACCAGGGCAGGACGATGACACGGAAGGGGTTGCGGATGCGGAGGCGTTCCTCGTTGGCGTACACCGCGGGGCGGATCGTGAAGGCCGCTACCAGGGGGACGGCGAGCAGGAGCGCCGCGAGTGCCAGCCACGGCGTGCGGCCGTGTCCGACGACGACCGCGTCGATGCCGAGCCAGCCGCCGATGCCGAGCAGCAGGACTCCGCCGACGATGCCGGCGGGTGAGCGGTAGACACGGTCCGGGTACGTCGGACCGGAGGGCTGCGGCTCGTGTGCGGGGGTCGTCATGCGCCCGATTCTGCCCGAAGCGTCTCGCCGAGCCACCTCAGACCCCGGTAGGGGGTACCGGTAGCTCTGCCGGTGGGCCGCCTCCGAGCGCCCGGCACGCCGTCCACCCCTGGTAGGGGGTACCCGTCCCCCCACAGAGCCAGCCGCGGGCCTCATACCCGGGAGCCACCCCGACGCGTCGTACCCGTACCTCCCCGGAGCCACCCCGGCGTCATACCGGCCCTTCCCCGGAGCCCTGGTAAGGCCCACCGGCCCTATACATCCGCTACGCGCGTAGATATGCTCATCTGGTGACCATGCCCACCACTGCACCCCCCGCCGCCCGCTCGGCGCTCTCCGACGTCGCCGCGTCCGACAGCACACTGCGGCGCTTCCTGCACGGCCTCCCCGGTGTCGACGCGGTCGGCCTGGAGGCGCGCGCCGCCTCGCTCGGCACCCGTTCGATCAAGACCACCGCGAAGGCGTACGCCATCGACCTGGCGATTTCCATGGTCGACCTGACGACGCTGGAAGGCGCGGACACCCCCGGCAAGGTCCGGGCGCTCGGCGCGAAGGCCGTCCACCCCGACCCGACGGACAGGGCGACCCCCGCGACGGCGGCCGTCTGCGTGTACCCGGACATGGTCGCGACCGCGAAGGCGGCCGTCGCCGGTTCCGGCGTGAAGGTCGCGTCCGTCGCCACCGCCTTCCCCGCCGGCCGCGCCGCGCTCGACGTCAAGCTGGCCGACGTCCGCGACGCCGTGGCCGCCGGCGCCGACGAGATCGACATGGTCATCGACCGGGGCGCGTTCCTCGCCGGGAACTACCTCAAGGTGTACGACGAGATCGTGGCGGTGAAGGACGCGTCCGGCGCCGCCCGGCTCAAGGTCATCTTCGAGACCGGCGAGCTGTCGACGTACGACAACATCCGGCGCGCGAGCTGGCTGGGCATGATCGCCGGCGCCGACTTCATCAAGACGTCCACCGGCAAGGTCGCCGTCAACGCGACTCCCGCGAACACCCTGTTGATGCTGGAGGCGGTGCGCGACTTCCGCGCGCAGACCGGCGTACAGGTCGGGGTGAAGCCCGCGGGCGGCATCCGGACGTCGAAGGACGCGGTGAAGTTCCTGGTGCTGGTGAACGAGACGGCCGGTGAGGACTGGCTGGACAACCACTGGTTCCGGTTCGGTGCCTCCTCCCTCCTCAACGATCTGCTGATGCAGCGTCAGAAGCTGGCCACCGGCCGCTACTCCGGTCCCGACTACGTGACGGTGGACTGATTCCCCATGGCTTTCGAGTACGCACCCGCCCCCGAGTCCCGCTCGGTCGTCGATATCGCGCCGTCCTACGGCCTGTTCATCGACGGCGAGTTCACCGACGCGGCGGACGGCAAGGTCTTCAAGTCCGTATCCCCTTCCACGGAAGAGGTGTTGGCGGAGGTCGCGCAGGCCGGTGAGGCCGACGTCGACCGCGCGGTCAAGGCCGCCCGCAAGGCGTTCGAGAAGTGGTCCGCGCTGCCCGGCTCCGAGCGCGCGAAGTACCTCTTCCGCATCGCCCGCATCATCCAGGAGCGCAGCCGTGAACTGGCCGTCCTGGAGACGCTGGACAACGGCAAGCCGATCAAGGAGACGCGGGACGCCGACCTCCCGCTCGTCGCCGCGCACTTCTTCTACTACGCCGGCTGGGCCGACAAGTTGGACCACGCCGGGTACGGCGCGAACCCGCGTCCGCTCGGCGTCGCCGGTCAAGTCATCCCGTGGAACTTCCCGTTGCTGATGCTGGCGTGGAAGATCGCGCCCGCGCTCGCGACCGGCAACACGGTCGTCCTGAAGCCGGCCGAGACGACTCCCCTGTCGGCGTTGTTCTTCGCCGACATCTGCCGCCAGGCCGGCCTTCCCAAGGGCGTCGTCAACATCCTTACGGGGTACGGCGATTCGGGCGCCGCGCTGGTCGCCCACCCGGACGTGAACAAGGTCGCCTTCACCGGCTCCACCGCCGTCGGCAAGGAGATCGCCCGCAGCGTCGCCGGTACCCGCAAGAAGCTGACGCTCGAACTCGGCGGCAAGGGCGCGAACATCGTCTTCGACGACGCCCCGATCGATCAGGCCGTCGAGGGCATCGTCAACGGGATCTTCTTCAACCAGGGCCAAGTCTGCTGCGCGGGAAGCCGGTTGCTGGTCCAGGAGTCGATCCAGGACGAGCTGCTGGACGCGCTGAAGCGCCGCCTCTCCACGCTGCGCCTCGGTGACCCGCTCGACAAGAACACGGACATCGGCGCCATCAACTCCGCCGAACAGCTCGCGCGCATCACGGCGTTGGCGGAGCAGGGTGAGGCGGAGGGCGCCGAGCGGTGGTCGCCCGCGTGTGAACTCCCGTCCTCCGGTTACTGGTTCGCGCCGACGCTCTTCACGAACGTCACGCAGGCGCACACCATCGCGCGCGACGAGATCTTCGGCCCTGTCCTGTCCGTGCTGACCTTCCGCACGCCGGACGAGGCCGTCGCCAAGGCCAACAACACGCAGTACGGCCTCTCCGCCGGTATCTGGACCGACAAGGGCTCCCGCATCCTCGCCGTCGCGAGCAAGCTGCGCGCGGGCGTCGTCTGGTCCAACACGTTCAACAAGTTCGATCCGACCTCGCCGTTCGGCGGTTACAAGGAGTCGGGTTACGGCCGCGAGGGCGGTCGCCATGGCCTGGAGGCGTACCTCGATGTCTGACCGACTTAGTGTCTTCAAGACCTACAAGCTGTACGTCGGCGGGAAGTTCCCGCGTTCCGAGAGCGGCCGGGTGTACGAGGTGACGGACTCCAAGGGCAACTGGCTGGCCAACGCGCCTCAGTCGAGCCGTAAGGACGCCCGTGACGCGGTCGTCGCCGCGCGCAAGGCGTTCGGCGGGTGGTCGGGCGCGACCGCGTACAACCGGGGTCAGATCCTGTACCGCATCGCCGAGATGCTGGAGGGGCGCCGCGAGCAGTTCACGCGTGAAGTGGCCGAGGCGGAGGGGCTGTCGAAGTCCAAGGCCGCGGCTCAGGTCGACGCGGCGATCGACCGTTGGGTCTGGTACGCGGGCTGGACGGACAAGATCGCGCAGCTCGTGGGCGGCGCGAACCCGGTGGCGGGGCCGTACTTCAACCTCTCGACGCCCGAACCGACCGGCGTGGTCGCGGTGTTGGCCCCCCAGGACTCGTCCTTCCTGGGCCTGATCTCGGTGGTCGCCCCCGTCATCGCGACCGGCAACACGGCCGTCGTCATCGCCTCGGAGAAGTCCCCGCTGCCCGCGCTCTCTTTGGGCGAGGTTCTCGCAACGTCCGACGTCCCGGGCGGAGTTGTGAACATCCTCTCCGGCCGCACCGCCGAGATCACCCCGTCCCTCGCCTCCCACCAGGACGTCAACGCGATCGATCTGGCAGGCGCCGACGAGGAGTTGGCGAAGGAGCTGGAGATCGCGGCGGCCGACAACCTGAAGCGCGTCCTGCGTCCACAGCCTGTGGACTGGAACGACCCGCAGGGCACGGACCGCCTCACGGCGTTCCTGGAGACGAAGACGGTCTGGCACACGACCGGTTCGCTGGGGGCGTCGGGCTCGTCCTACTGACAAACACTCACCTATGGGGAGGGCGCCACTTGTTGCGGCCCTCTCCCTTTCCATGCGGTCCTTGAAACACCCGCTTTCACCTTTCGCACCCACGCCGCCACACACCGCAACTGCCTTTGGAATCAAGGCCGTCCCCAACAGGAGACGAAACAGCGCGTACGGCACGAGGGAGCACCGCCATGACCGAGCTACCCGCTCTCGACCTCGACCCCACTCGATCCGCCGCCGAGCTCTTCCGCAGGGAGCTCGATGTGGCCTTCGGACACAGGGGAGTTGTTCCAGACGCTGTACGCGATCACGAAGAAGGAGTACGTCGCCAAGCGGTTCGACCACTGCCTGGAGTTGGAGGCGAAGGCGAGGCGGGTCCAGCATGACCGCAAGGAGATCGACGAGCTGACGGCGACGCGCCTGAGCCGCCAGGAGATCCTCCGGCGCGACAACCCGCCGGACTTCTGGTGGATCATCGGAGAAGCAGCTCCGCGGCAGGCGGTCGGCGGCCCGGCGGTGATGCGGGAGCAACTCACCGCGCTGCTGCCCGTGGTGTACACAGAGATCACCACGATCCAGGTCGTCCCCTTCTCGGCGGGAGCGTGCGCCCTGACGAGCGGCGCCCTCATCCTGCTCACGCTGCCGGACGGGTCCACCACCGTGCACCAGGAGGGTCTGGGACCGGCGAGATCTTCGACGACAAGGAATCTGTCAGGCAAAAGTGCGGCAGTGCGATGAGCCACCGCAGACATGGCCAACGTCCGCTGGCTCAGGTCCACTTACAGCGACAGCGCCCCGGCACCCTCCCGGTCCGTGACAGCAAGCACCCCACCAGCCCCGTGTCACCGCCCTCAAGTCCAACTCCCTCTGGAGCAAGGGAGATCGCTCCCACCCACGCCTCCCACCAGGGCACCGACCGCCTGACCGCCCCCCCTGGAGACGAGGACGACTGAGCCGAAAGCCTCACCAAAAATCCTCCCAGGTTCAACAAAGGGCAAGCTAGAGTAAAGCCCGAGCCAAGTGACCTTGTGGCGGCGGTAGTTGCTGCAAGGTCACACGCTTGTCCGAAACTGACCCAGCCGCCGGCCGGGTCACTCGTCCTCGCCCCGCAGGCCGCGGCCGTGGAATCCGGCGCCCCGGTGGAGCGGTCCGTCTTCCTCAACTCCGAGGGCGGTACGGGCGTCGACCGTCCCGTGCTCGACAGCATCAAGCGGACCTCGGAGGTTCAGGGGATCTCCCTCGCGGAAGCGCTGGACTCCTATGTCGCGCAAGCCGCTTCGGCCGCCCGTCCCACGGCGGAGAGCCAGCCCGACGGGCCGGTGGACACCCCTGACGTGATGGTGGACGACCTGACCGCGGGGCAGTTGGAAGACATCCGGACCATGGCGTCGGACGAGGGAATCCCGCTCGCGGACGCCATCGAACAGTACGGGTGGCAGGACAAGTTCTCCGACATCGCGGAATCCCTGCCCGCGCCGGTCGAGTTGGTGACCAACCGAGGTTTCTCCGAGGCCGACCTCGCGGACGCCCAGCAAGTGGCCCACGCGAACGCGCTCGCCCAGAACGACGTCGCCGACGCGATCAGCTTCTACGACGTCCAGGAGGGGGAGGTCAAGGTCCAGATCGAGCTGAACAGCCCGGCGGCGAAGGCCACTTCGCGGCTGATGGGCGTCCAGGAAGCGGTGCGGCAGGACGCCTCCGACAACGCCGGTGTCCGCGTCTCGGTGGAAGTGGTGAAGGACGCCTCCCTCGACCAGCAGGACGCGTACATACGCGGTGGCGGTTACCTGTCCGTCGGCTGCACGGCCGGCTTCAACCTGAAGGAGATATCCGGCGACACCAAGCGCCTGGGTACAGCCGGTCACTGCACCACGGGCGGTGGCTCGCAGACGTACTCCAACCACAGCACCCACGGGGGCTCCACCAGCGTCAGCAATGTCTGGACCCACCAGGGCTCCTCGGGTGACCTCGGCTACACGAGCCGGGGCAACAAGACCAGCACGCGCACGTTCTACCAGAGCACCAACAGCACCCGGTACGCGGACGACCGGGGAACCATGCCCGCCGTCGGAACGTCTATCTGCAAGTTCGGCAGAACGTCCGGCAAGACCTGTAGCACCGTCAGCATCCGTAACGCGACCGTGGGTTCGCTCCAGCACATGGTCGTCATGAGGGGCGGCAACTGCCGTCCCGGTGACAGCGGCGGCCCCTGGTACAACGGTGGAACCGCCTACGGCATCCACTCCGGGGTCCTCAACGACGGGACGGGACGATGCGTCTTCACCCCGGCGTACCTCTTCCAGAACCGCGGTTACGACGTGTGGACGCGGTAGTCAGTCACCAATTCAGAAAGTTGTCCCGGTGAAGCCGATCAAGCTCGTACTCGTCGTCTCCCTGAGCATGCTGGCGCTCGCCGCCTGCGGAAGTTCCGGCGAGGGGAACGCCGAGCCTCGGGAGTCCTCCTCTCCGAGCACGGAAGAGGTGGTGGTCTCGGGCACCGACAAGATCTCCCTCACCGGTACGGACCCGCAGATCGTCGTGCACGATCTGGCCCTGGCGGCCGACATGTCCGTGGGCGGGCGCCTGGCGTACGTCGAGGTGGGCAAGTGCCTTGTCGTGCACGGCAAGAGGGCGGAGCAGGAGTTCACGATGACTCCGGTCTGGCCCGAGGGGACCGAGGCTGTGCTGAGCGGGGGCAAGCGGGGCGTGAAGGTGCCGGGCTTCGGCCCTGTCCTGGAAGGTGACGCCATCACCGCCGGCGGGAGTTACCTGAAGCCCGGCGACAAGCGGGCGGTGGCTTCCGGGATCGACCCGGCGTGCCGGGCGAAGGACGGCTTCATCGTCTTCAACGCGGGCACGTTCGCATAGGAAAACAGCACGGAGGGCCACGGCGGAGCCGTGGTCCTCCGTCGCCGTTCACCCCTTCAGCAACCCCGCCACCTGCCCCACCACCGGCATCGACCCGATCGACTGCGCCTGGGCGACCGGCCCGGTCAGTGCCCGCGTCGCCACCGGCTGGAAGTCGGCGAGTTGCGTGCCCACCCCGTTGTCGAGCGGGTCGACGCCGGTCCCGGCGAGGGGGTTGGGCTTGAGGGCGGTGACCGCGCCGGTGGCGTACGGAAGGGAGCCGAGCGCTCCTTGGAGGCCCGCCTGGGGGTCGATCTGGCCGAGGGCCGAGGGGTTCGTGCGGACGGCCTCGACGACCGGCGCGTCGGCCGCGGCGGCCACCCCGGCGCCGGCCCCGAGGGCCACCCCGGCGGTCGCGAGGGCGGCCAGTGTGCGACGGCCGGTTGAAGAGGAAGGGACGTTCTCGTGCTGAGGCATCTCGCTGCCACCTTTTCGATGCGGGGAGTAATCGAGTCGACGCAGAGGGTAGTTGAAGGGCGCCGTACGCATCAAAGGCGACCCGCGATGATGTGACGCACGCTTCAAAGGCACCCCGTGGACTCGTGCCGAGCAGGGCACATGCCGCACACTGGTGTCCCGTGAGTTCCCTTCCCCTCCCCACGCGGGTCGTCCTGCTGTGCGGCCCCTCCGGCTCCGGCAAGTCCCTCGTCTCGGCCCGCTCCGGTCTCCCGGTGCTGCGGCTCGACGACTTCTACAAGGAGGGCGACGACCCGACGCTGCCGCAGGTCGAGGGGAGCTCCGACATCGACTGGGACCACCCGGCGTCGTGGGACACGGAGACGGCCGTCGCGGCGATCACGGAGCTGTGCCGCAGTGGCTCCACAGAGGTACCCGTGTACGACATCTCGCTCAGCGCGCGCACCGGCACCGAGACCGTCGACTTCGGTGGTACTCCGGTATTCATCGCGGAGGGCATCTTCGCCGCCGAGATCGTCGAGCGATGCCGTGAGGAAGGGGTACTCGCGGACGCGCTGTGCCTGAGCCGGGGCCCGGTGAAGACCTTCCGCAGGCGTTTCCTGCGCGACCTCAAGGAGGGCCGCAAGTCGGTCCCCTTCCTCATCCGCCGGGGCTGGCGCCTGATGCGCGCCGAGCGGGCCATCGTCGCCCGCCAGACGGCGCTGGGCGCATACGCCTGCGACCGGGACGAGGCCATGACCCGCCTCGCGGAAGCCGCCGGCCGCGTACAGCCGACGGCACCGGCGACGACGACGTAACTCCCGCTCCGCGACCGGGAGTCGCGTACGAAGAACCCGAAGCCGAGCACGAAGACCCCGAAGCCGGGCGCGAAAAACCCGGAGCCGGGCACAAAGAAACGGGACTGGACAGACCCCCCGGCCCTCCAGCCCCGCTCTCTGTTCCCCCGTGTTTCCCCCGTGCTCCCCCCTGCGGTACCGCTCCCCGCGACGCTCCCCCGAACGCCGTCCCCCGAGGGTCCCCCCGGTACCGCTCCCCCGCATTCCCCCGATCCCCGGACCACCGCTCCCCCCAGAGCGGAGCCGGGGTTCACCCTCAGGCGACAAGCTCCCCGAAGGCGTTCTCCTCGTCACGGCCGAAGCTGAGGACCTCGTCCTCGCGCAGCCGGCGGAGCGACCGCCAGATGCTGGACTTCACCGTGCCGACACTGATGTCGAGGATCTCCGCGATCTCCGGGTCGGTACGGCCCTCGTAATACCTGAGGACCAGCATCGTCCGCTGGAGTTCCGGCAGCCGGGCCAGCGCCTGCCACAGGACCGCGCGCAGTTCGGTGCCGCGCATCGCGTCCGTGTCGCCGGGCGTCTCCGGCAGTTCCTCGGTCGGGTACTCGTTCAGCTTGCGGCGGCGCCACGCGCTGATGTGCAGGTTCGTCATGGTGCGGCGCAGATAGCCGCCCACCGCCGCCTTGTCGCTGATCCGGTCCCAGGCCCGGTACGTCGAGAACAGCGCGCTCTGGAGCAGGTCCTCGGCCTCGAACCGGTCGCCGGTCAGGTGGTACGCGGTGGCGTACAGGGAGGCGCGGCGCTCCTGGACGTAGGCGGTGAACTCCGCCTCGCTGATGGAACGACGCTCCCCCGTGTCCTCCCTGTACGCGGCTCCCCCCGGAACCGCATCCCCCGTTTTCGCGTCAACCACCGTGATGTACGTAGTGTGTTGACGCCCGGTGCTGCGAGCGCACCCCCGCCCGCTCACAACACCGGACTTCTCCGAGCTCCACCGGACGTCGTGGAGACGCGTGACCACTGCGCTGGTGTTCATGCTGTGCAGCGAGTTCATGTCGCGCCTCCCGTCGTGGACCTCTGGTGCTCTTGCGCCTTGCTTCAGAGCGGCTTGCCCTGTGCCGAAAAGCTTGCCGGGGGACCTTCATGGCCATGTCCGCCGACTGTCACAGACCTGTCACAGGGGCCCCGCACGGCGACACCACAGCGGGTTCAAAGGCGTCGGCGGTAGACCAGTTCGTTTGGCCTCCCCGCCAACCCCGTGGGACCCTGGCGGACATGTATTACGGCATGGTCCTCGGCGACCCGCTCCCCCGCGCTTCGGCGCGGCGGTGACAGCGGGTCCCCCAGCCGTTCCCCCTGCTCCTCGCCCCGTCGAAGTGCCTCCGCTCCCACGGCACTTACGACTTCCCGGAGCATCTCCATGCCCTTCGAGTACGACGCTGTCGTCCCCGTCGACGACCGTCTCCGCGCCGCCACCGCTCTCCGCCTGACCTCGTCCGGCACCGCCCTCCTGTGGCAGGGCGACTACGTCAACGCCCGCCAGATGCTTACGGCGTTGAGCCGCCGCATCCCGAATTCCCGTTACGACAGGGCCGGTTCACCGGCGGAGATTTTCCGCCTCCAGCGCCGCGACCGCGCCCGCCGGGCGGCGACGCTGAACCGTCTCCTCGTGGAACTCGGCGAACTCGACGGCGGCCACGCCCTCTCCCTGCGCCGCGCCCCCGACGTCCGCGAAGCCTGCCGAGCCGCGTACGGCCCGCCCGCCGGTCCCTCCGTCGTACCTCTGAGGGAGCTCCTGGGAGTGATCGGCGCCCACCAGTGGCAGCTGAGGGGCGTGGAGGTCCCCGCTCTGTCCGGCCGTATCCATCCCAGGTACGGGGTCTTCTCCCCCGTACGAGGGGAGTACGTCGACCTCGTCGCCTCCACCCCCCTGCCCCGCCCCTGCCGCACCGCCTTCGACCTCGGCACCGGGACCGGCGTCCTGGCGGCCGTGCTGGCCCGCCGGGGGGTCGGGCGGATCGTCGCGACCGACATCGACCCGCGCGCCCTCGCCTGTGCCGAGGAGAACGCGCGCCGTCTCGGACTCGGCGCGCGGATCGACGTACAGGGCCCGGCGCTGTACCCGGCGCGGGGCCGCGCCGATCTCGTCGTCTGCAATCCTCCGTGGCTGCCGGGGACGCCGAGTGCGGGGCTGGAACGGGGGGTGTACGACGTGGACAGCGGGATGCTGCGGGGGTTCGTCGGAGAGTTGCGCAACCGGTTGCTGCCGACGGGGGAGGGGTGGCTGATCATGTCGGATCTGGCCGAGCTGCTCGGGCTGCGGACGCGGGAGGAGCTGCTGCGGCTGTTCGCCGACGGTGGCCTCACCGTCGTGGGGCGGCACGACGTACGGCCCCGGCACCGGCGGGCGAAGGACCGGAGTGACCCGTTGTACACGGTTCGCAGCGCGGAGGTGACCTCCCTGTGGCGGTTGGGGATCAGGGGGTAACCGGGTAGTACCTGTGGGGGCTCGTAAAGGCGTTATAAGCCCCCACCTGTCGAACCTCACCCCCTGTATGGGCCAGAATGAGCCCGTGCCTTCCCTGTTGCTGATCGAGGACGACGACGCCATCCGTACGGCCCTGGAGCTCTCACTGACGCGCCAGGGGCACCGCGTGGCGACCGCTGCCAGTGGAGAGGACGGTCTGAAACTGCTGCGTGAGCAGCGACCGGATCTGATCGTGCTGGATGTGATGCTGCCCGGCATCGACGGGTTCGAGGTGTGCCGGCGCATCCGGCGCACGGACCAGTTGCCGATCATCCTGCTGACCGCGCGCAACGACGACATCGACGTGGTCGTCGGCCTGGAGTCCGGGGCGGACGACTACGTCGTGAAGCCGGTCCAGGGCCGGGTGCTGGACGCCCGTATCCGGGCCGTGCTGCGGCGCGGCGAGCGGGAGTCGAGCGACTCGGCGACGTTCGGCAGCCTCGTCATCGACCGGTCGGCGATGACGGTGACGAAGAACGGCCAGGATCTCCAACTCACGCCCACCGAGCTGCGGTTGCTGCTCGAACTGAGCCGGCGGCCCGGACAGGCCCTGTCCCGGCAGCAGTTGCTGCGGCTCGTGTGGGAGCACGACTACCTCGGTGACTCGCGGCTGGTGGACGCGTGCGTCCAGCGGCTGCGCGCCAAGATCGAGGACGTGCCGTCGTCGCCCACGCTGATCCGTACCGTCCGGGGTGTCGGCTACCGCCTGGACGCGCCTCAGTGACCCAGGCCGCACCAGGTTTCCGCGGCTGGTCCGCGTTTCGCAAAGTGGTCCTGTCCCGGCTGCGCTTCACGAGCCTGCGGCTGCGGCTGGTCGTCGTGTTCGGCGCGGTCGCGCTCGCGACGGCCGTCTCGGCGTCCGGCATCGCCTACTGGCTCAACCGCGAGGCGGTGCTGACGCGCGCGCAGGACGCGGTGCTGAAGGACTTCCGCACGGAGATGCAGAACCGCGCTGGCGCGCTCCCCGAGCGTCCCTCGCAGACCGAACTCCAGCGCACGGCCGCGCAGATGGCCAACTCCAGTCAGCGTTTCAGTGTGTTGCTGGTCGCGACCGACGACGTCGGGCGGACGGTGTACGGCAACTCCGGTGGCCTGAGCGGGTTTTCGCTGGACGACGTGCCTCAGTCGCTGCGCCGCGCGGTGAACAAGCAGCAGTCGGTGACGGGGGCCAACCGGGCGCCGTACCACCTCTTCTGGCAGCGCGTCGTCGATCACGGGACGCCGTATCTGGTCGCCGGGACGAAGGTCGACGGGGGCGGGCCGACCGGGTACATGCGCAAGTCGCTCGAACCCGAGGCGAAAGACCTCAACTCCCTTGCCTGGTCGCTCGGGATCGCCACCGGGCTCGCGCTGATCGGGGCCGCGCTGATCGCGCAGGCCGCGTCGACGACCGTACTGAAACCCGTGCACCGGCTGGGAGTTGCCGCCCGGCACCTCGGCGAGGGCCGGCTCGACACGCGGCTCCAGGTGTCCGGTACGGACGAACTCGCCGATCTGTCACGGACGTTCAACCGTGCCGCCGAGGCGCTGGAGAAGCGGGTCGCGGACATGGCGGCGCGGGACGAGGCGTCGCGGCGGTTCGTCGCGGACATGAGCCACGAGCTGCGGACGCCGCTGACCGCGATCACGGCCGTGACAGAGGTGCTCGAAGAGGAACTCGAGGCCGAGACCGGCAGCATGGACCCGATGATCGAGCCCGCCGTACGGCTCGTGGTGAGCGAGACGCGGCGGCTCAACGACCTCGTCGAGAACCTGATGGAGGTCACCCGCTTCGACGCGGGGACGGCCCGGCTGGTGCTCGACGACGTCGACGTCGCCGACCAGATCACCGCCTGCATCGACGCGCGCGCCTGGCTCGACGCGGTCGAACTCGACGCCGAGCGCGGGATCCACGCGCAGCTCGACCCGCGCCGCCTCGACGTCATCCTCGCGAACCTCATCGGCAACGCCCTCAAGCACGGCGGGTCTCCGGTGCGGGTATCCGTGCGGGAGAGCGCCGACGAGGTGGTCATCGCCGTGCGCGACCACGGGCCCGGTATCCCCGAGGAAGTCCTGCCGCACGTCTTCGACCGGTTCTACAAGGCCAGTGCGTCCAGGCCGCGTTCGGAGGGCAGCGGGCTCGGGCTCTCCATCGCGCTGGAGAACGCGCACATCCACGGCGGCGAGATCAGCGCCGCCAACTCCCCTGAAGGCGGTGCGGTGTTCACGCTGAGACTGCCCCGGGGGACCTCGGAAGCGGTGGAGCGGGAGGACGAGAACGGGGAGACGGCGTCGTGAGGCTGACGGAAGGTGTTACGGACCGGGCCGGCTCAACTGCCGTGCGGGAAGAAGGCGTCGCAGCATCGGCGCCCTCGACCGCCGTGACGGCGAACGGCGTTCCGGCCAAGGGGCGTGCGCGGTTGTTGCTCGTCGCCTCGCTCGGACTGCTGCTCTCCGGTTGCGGCATCCGCGCGACCGAGGTGCCCACCGACTTCGGCGCGGCGCCCTCCCGGGTGCGGTGCTCGGCCTCCGAGTCGGGTACGACCGCGGCGCAGTTGTCGGGCCGGGTGCCGGTGCAGGTGTTCCTGCTGTGCGGGGCGTCGCTCGTCGCCGTCGACCGGGCGGTTCCCGTGCCGGACGGGGCGGTCGGTGCCAGGCGCCGGGTGCTGGTCGCGCAGGGGCTGCTGGACGAGTTGGGGGCGAGTCCGTCGTCCCAGGAGAAGGAGTCGGGGTACACGACCGACGTGCGCGAGGGCGTGCGGGTCCTGCCGCCGCTGACCGGCACCGACCCCGACGACGCGCTCCGCCTCAGCGTCGCGCCCCAGACGCTCTCCCCGTACGCCCTCGCGCAGGTGGTCTGCACCCTCTCCGGCTCGGCCGCCTCCGACGGTGACGGCTCCGTGGTCCTCGGGGCGCAGCAGGGCCGGGAGTTGAGGCGCTACGAGTGCACGGACGAGGTGAAGCAGCGGCCGGGGAACAAGGTGCCGCCGTCGTCGAACGTGGCGAAGTAGGAGGAGCGGTACGGGAGTTGCGGCGGGCGCCGTGACTCACCGTGACCGGATCGCGGTGTGTGCGGGTGTGGTGAAGGACTCACCCCCCTCCCCGAGGCCCCTGCGGAACCATTCGCCGTGAGCGGTGCGTCTTGGGGGTCGTGCAGCGTCAAGGCCCCATCGGCGGCAGCGCCGTGATCCGTGTCCGTGTGGCGGGAGGTGTTCTCCTCGCCGCTCATCTCGCGTTCGTCGCCTGGTACTCGCTGCGACCGCTGGACGTCCCCTGGGTGATGCCGGCCAACCTGCACCCGCTCGACGGCATCCGCACCGATCTCGGCCTGGGCTGGCACGAGGCGGTCCGCAGGATCGGCCGGGGTCTCGCCCTGCTGGCCCCCCTCGGCGTCCTGCTCCCTCTGGTGCACGGCAGACTGCGGGTCTCCCCCCTGGGTTCCCTGGTGCGTACGTCCGCCGCCGGGGCGATGCTCTCGCTGACGGTCGAGCTGCTCCAGACCGGCGTACCCGGCCAGGTCGTGGACGTGGACTCGATCCTGCTGAACACGGCCGGTGTCGCCCTCGCTCATACCCTGGTGGTACCCGCCGGGCGATACCTGCTGCGTAGGCGTACGACGCGGCGACGACCGGCGGCCCTCCGTCAGGAGGAGCCGTCTCAGGGGCGTACCCCGACGATTCCCAGGGTCGGGATAGCTCCGTAGAGGGACGCTTTATCCGCTTCGTCCTCGTAGCTTGGAGTCATGGAGAGGCGGCCGACAGGGGCCGCGTCTCGACCGAGCACCGCTGTGAAGGAGCCCCAGATGTCCCGCCTCGCCCGTCCCACGCACGGCCGCATGATCGGCGGCGTGTGCGCCGCGCTGGCCAACCGCTTCGGTACGTCGGCCACGACGATGCGCGTCATATTCGTCCTGTCCTGTCTCCTGCCGGGCCCCCAGTTCCTGCTGTACATCGCGCTGTGGATCCTCTTCCCGTCGCAGGACAAGGCGCGGACGACCGGGAGCGCCGCCTGGTAGCCGCCGTCCGGTCACGGGGGTGGCCGAAACCCTCATAGAGTCATCCGGGTGACTTTCGACGAAGCACCAGAACCGACTCCCGACGCCGAACTCCCTCTGCTGACGGCGGCGCAGGCCGATCACCTGCGCTCGCTGGCCGCCCCGCATCTCCAGGACGGCCACCGGTACTCCCTGCACGACCTGGCGGTGCGCTGCGCCCGGTCCGCTGTCGAGGAGTGGCCCGCGCTGGTGGACGCCCACTTCGAGCACCTGCGGCAGGCGAGCCGTGGCGGCGAGAGCGCCGAGGAGCTGCTGAGGGGCGCGTACGTCCGGCTGCTGCCCGCCGAGTCGATCGGCCCGGAGATCGCCGCCGACCTGACGTACGCGCGCGTGGTGGCCGACGGCCTGGTCTTCGCGTACGCCCTGGACGGCCCGACGAGCGTGCGGATCCTCACCGACGCGGACGTGGAGCGCGCGGGCCTGGAGGCGCTCGGCAAGGCGGGGTACGACAACCTCGCGGGCGTCCCGGTCGAGCACGACGTCGTGCGGGTCGGCGAGCACACGACGCTGCACAGCCTCTACGGCGACTCCCCGTTCGTCGCGAGCAAGGCCCTGTACCTGGGCGAGGTCGCCCGCCGTGTCACCGGCGAGCCGCTGCCGGAGCACGGCGCGCTGTTCGCCGTACCGACCCGCGACAACCTCGTGTACCACCCGATCGCGGACGGCACGGTGGTGGACGCGCTGAACGCGCTCGCGCAGTACGCGCTGGGGGCGCACCAGCGCGGCGAGGGGCGGCTGTCGCCGCGCGTGTACTGGTGGTACCGGGGGAAGCTGACGTCCCTGACGGTCATCGACGAGGAGAGCCGCAGCTTCTCCATCCAGCCGCCGCCGGAGCTGCTGGCGGCGATGAAGGGCCTGGTCAGGCTGGACGGCGCGGGCCGGCTGCGGACGGCGCTGACCGGGCGGGCGCCGGACGCCGAGGCGCTGGCGCGGGACACGGCGGGGCTGCTGGAGCGGCTGGCCGAGGACCCGTCGGTGCTCGCGGACGCCTTCGCCTCGACGGTGACGCTGGCGCACGCGCGCTGCGCCGTCGACCCGGTCGCGTCCGAACTCGCCACGTGGGACGCCTGGTCGGCGGCGGTCCAGCTCGGGACGCTGCTGTTCACGGGCGGTGAGGCGCGGGAGTTCCTCTTCGACGACCTGGAGGTGCGCCTGCCCGCGTTCCCGGCGGAGCCTCCGGCGGACGCGCGGGCCTGGCTGGACGCGCTGTACCTGGCGCTGGTGTGCCGGGAGTGGGGCCGGGTGGCGCGGCTGGTGGAGGTGCCGCTGGAGCGGCTGCGGGAGGACGAGTCGGTCGACGAGTACGTGCTGCACTGGATCGACACGCTGCGGACGTACCTGTCGCGCGGGCCGATGGACGACATCGTGGGGAAGCTGCTGGCGACGATGGAGGCGGGGCACCCGGAGGCCGTCGCGTACACGCCGACCGGGTTCTCGGACCAGGTCGACTACCAGCCGGCCGCGCTGTTCCACCGGATGCTCGCGAACGACGACGAGCAGTTCGCGAAGACGCTGGCGGACGCGCTGGAGAAGCACGCGCTGTACTGGGGCGACTCCCCGGCGCCGCGCGCTCAGGTGTCGCTGGGGCTGCTGGCGCTGGCGAGCCTCGCCGGGGCGCAGGAGTTCCCGGTGCCGCAGAAGGAGCGGCTGCTGCCGCTGTACCTGCTGAACGGGGAGCGAATCGAGGTCATCCCGGCGCCGTGAGAGGGCCCGGGGGCGCGGGGGCGGGGAGGACGGGAACGGGGAGAGCAGAAACGGGGTGCGCCTGAAGTACTACCCGGGTAGTACTTCAGGCGCACCCCGCAGGGGTACGTCAGCCCAGCGGAATCCCGTTGATCGGCAGGCCGTGCGTGGGCAGGCCCTGGCCGACCGGGAGACCGCCGAGGAGACCGGCGACGGGCTTGGTGGGGCCGTCGGCAAGCGCGCGCTGGGCGATCGGGGCGACGGCGGCGGCGCTCGTCGCGATGGCGGGCTGGGCCTGGCTGACGACCTCGCCGGCGCCGGGCAGCGCGTTGGTGACCCCGCCGAGGGCCTGGACGTCCGGCAGTGCGGGGGCGGCGGAGGCGGCACCCGCGCCGACGGCGGCGATGGCGGCACCGAGGGCGGCGACACCGAGGGTCTTGGCAGCAGACTGCTTCATGGGAATTGCGTCCTCGAACTCGAAGGGGGCAACGGGGAATGTACGGGAATACGAGCGGTCCCCGACCGTAAACATGCCAAGGCGCCCACCGCAAACATCGAAATGCGGACGAGTGGTGAACACCCGTCCGCACCCCGGAGCCCCGAAGGCTCTGCTACCGACCCTGTCCGATGGAAGAACCGCTGGTGGAGGCCGTCTGCTGGAACAGCCATTCGGATTTCAGCTCGGCATACCCGGGCTTGATCACGTCATTGATCATGGCGAGTCGTTCATCGAAAGGAATGAACGCCGATTTCATAGCATTGACTGAGAACCACTGGAGGTCGTCGAGCGTATAACCGAACGCGTCGACCAGGTGCTCGAATTCCCGGCTCATGCTCGTCCCGGACATCAGGCGGTTGTCCGTGTTGACGGTGGCCCGGAAATGCAGCCGCCGCAGCAGTCCGATGGGGTGCTCGGCATAGGAGGCGGCGGCGCCGGTCTGGAGGTTGGAGCTGGGGCACAGCTCCAACGGGATCCGCTTGTCGCGGACGTACGCGGCGAGCCGGCCGAGGGTCACGCTCCCGTCGTCCGCGACCTCGATGTCGTCGATGATCCGCACGCCGTGGCCGAGCCGGTCGGCGCCGCACCACTGGAGGGCCTGCCAGATCGACGGCAGCCCGAATGCCTCGCCGGCGTGGATCGTGAAGTGGTTGTTCTCGCGCTTCAGGTACTCGAAGGCGTCGAGGTGCCGGGTCGGCGGGTGACCGGCCTCGGCGCCCGCGATGTCGAAGCCGACGACGCCCGAGTCGCGGTACGCGTTGGCGAGTTCGGCGATCTCCAGGGCGCGGGCGGCGTGCCGCATCGCGGTGAGGAGGGCGCCGACGCGGATGCGGTGGCCGTTCTCGCGGGCCCGGCGCTCGCCCTCGCGGAAGCCCTCGTCGACCGCCTCGACGACCTCTTCGAGGCTGAGCCCGCCGTCGAGGTGCTGCTCGGGGGCGTACCGCACCTCCGCGTAGACCACGCCGTCCTCGGCGAGGTCCTGCGCGCACTCGGCGGCGACCCTGACCAGCGCGTCGCGCGTCTGCATGACGCCGACGGTGTGCGAGAAGGTCTCCAGGTACCGCTCCAGCGAACCGGAGTCGGCGGCCTCACGGAACCAGACGCCGAGCTTGTCGGCGTCACTCTCAGGTAGCCCGGGGTACCCGTACTCGCGAGCTAGGTCGACGATCGTGCCGGGGCGCAGCCCGCCGTCGAGGTGGTCGTGCAGCAGAACCTTGGGCGCCCGGCGGATCTGGTCCGGTGTCGGGGTGACGCCCCTGGGGATGCTCTGGCTCGTCATCCCGGCACAGTAACTCCTACGCGCGTAGACGGCTCGGCTCAGCACACCGTCGATACGCAACGGTGACCGCCCGGACGGGTGGAGTACACCGGCGCTTCTGACACTGTTCTGCCATGGCACAGCATGTGACGCCGCTCCGAACCCCCCACCTGGGCAAGGCGATCGGCCCCGAGCCGGCCTCCGTCAGCGGAGCGGTCCTGCTCCTGCCCGCCGGCGAGGAGCTCTCCGAGCGCAAGCCGTCCCCCATGTGGGCGACGTCCTCCGTACGCGCCCTCGGCCGCCGCCTCGCCCGCGCGGGGCGCGCCGAGGGGCTCGCCGTCCACGCCGTCCACTACCGCTATCGCGGGTGGAACGGGACGGAGGCGCATCTCGCCGCGGACGCGCTCTGGGGGGCCGAGGAGGTCGTACGCCGCTACGGTGACGTTCCCGTCTGCCTCGCCGGGGTCGGGATGGGGGCGCGGGCCGCGCTGCGGGCCGCCGGGCACGATGCGGTCAACTCCGTTCTCGCGCTGGCCCCTTGGCTGCCGGAGGAGGATGTGGCTGCTCCCCCCGAGCCGGTCAAGCAGCTTGTCGGGCGGCGGGTGTTGATCGTCCACGGCACCAACGACGAGCGTACGGACCCGGAGTTGTCGTTCCGGCTCGCCGCTCGCGCGAAGAAGGCGAACCGGGACGTGTGCCGGTTCGAAGTGCACTCCGACGGGCACGGGTTGAGTCAGTACCGGGGTGAAGTGCAGGCGCTGGCCGAGGACTTCGTGATGGGGACGCTGTTCGGGAAGGTGTTCGCCCGGCCGTTGGAGGACGCGCTTGCTGCGCCGCCGCCGCTGGGGTTGAGGATGCCGCTTGCTGTGGGGTTCGGGGCGTCGTTGCGGAAGTAGGCAGTCAGGTAAGGAGGTTGCCCCTCCTCGACAAGAGAAACTTCTTGAATGCCGCCACCGGGGGCGTGTCCGGGTGGCCGTCCAGCCAGGCCACCCCGATTTCCCGCACCGCCCTCGGTGACGTCACCGTCAACTCCGCTACCCCCGGCCTGCGTACGGCCGGGGGCGGCAGCAGGGCCACGCCAAGTCCCGCCGCCACCAAGCCCCGTAGCGTCTCCGCCTCCTCCCCCTCGAAGGCGATCCTCGGTCGGAAGCCCGCCTGTTGGCACAGGTCGTCCGTGATGCGGCGTAGGCCGTAGCCCGGTTCGAGGGTTACGAACGTCTCGTCGGCCGCCTCGGAGAGCCGTACACGCTTGCGGACCGCCAGCCGGTGGTCCGCCGGGACCACCAGGCGGAGTTTCTGTTCGTCCAGGCGACGGGCCACCAAGTCCGGCGCGTCCGGCACCGGGGAGGTCAGGCAGAGGTCCAACTCCCCTGCCCGCAAACGCTCGATCATCGCCTCGCCGTAGTTCTGGACAAGGCTGAACCGCACGCGGGGATGGTCGGCGCGGAAGGCGTGGATGAGCGCCGGTACGGTCTCCGCGCCCATCGTGTGCAGAAATCCGAACGCCACCTTGCCGGTTGCCGCGTCCGCGTCGGCCCGTACCGCGTCGGCGGCCTTCCGGATCTCCCCCAACGCCCGTTCCACGGAGGCGAGAAAGGTCCGTCCGGCGGGGGTCAGCGAGACCGTACGGCCCCGGCGCGCGAACAGGTCCACCCCGAGGTCCCGCTCCAGCCGGACCATCGCCCGCGACAGCGTCGACTGCGGGACCCGCAACTCCTGAGCGGCCCGGGTCACGTGCTCCGTACGGGCCACCCCGGCGAAGTACGCGAGCCTCGGGGCGAGCAGCGCCGTCATGTCTTCCGTGTCACCGGACGGTGACAGATTCCCCTGTGACCTCGGTTGATGCACCATGGGAACGATTATGGCGAGTCCGTGCATTGGACGCATCAACGCAGGTCGGCCTACCGTCGGTGTATGCCTTCCGCCAGTACCGAGGCGCCCGCCACCACGGGCGCCCGCGCAGCCGTCCCCGCTCCCGACACCCGTATGCACCCCGGCTCCGGCGACTACCGCCGGATGAGCTTCGCGCTGTTCCTCGCGGGCGTCGCGACCTTCGCGCTGCTGTACTCCACGCAGGCTCTACTCCCCCTGATCTCCAGCGAGTTCGGCGTCGCGGCCGGCGAGGCGAGCTGGACCGTGGCCGCCGCGACCGGCGGACTCGCCCTGTTCGTCCTGCCGATGAGCGCGCTGTCCGAGCGGTACGGGCGCCGTACGGTCATGACGGTGTCGCTCGCGGTCGCGGTGACCGTCGGGCTGCTCGTGCCGTTCGCGCCGTCGCTCGGCGCGCTGGTGGTGCTGCGGGGTGTGCAGGGGGCCGCGCTGGCCGGGCTGCCCGCGTCCGCGACCGCGTACCTCGCGGAGGAGGTCCGGCCGAAGGCGCTGGTCACGGCCATCGGGCTGTTCGTCGCGGGCAACAGCGTCGGCGGGATGAGCGGGCGTGTCATCACCGGGTGGGTCGCGCAGGAGTGGGGCTGGCGGGTCGCCGTAGGGGTGATCGGGGGGCTCGCGGTGGTGTGCGCGGTCGCGTTCCGCGCGCTGCTGCCCGCGCCGCGCCACTTCACGCCGGGGTCGCTGCGGCCCCGGGTGCTGCTGGGCACCGTACGGGGTCACCTGGCTAACCCCCTCCTCCGCAGGTTGTACGCCATCGGTGCGCTCTTCATGACCGTCTTCGGTGGGGTGTACACGGTGATCGGGTACCGGCTCACCGAGGGGCCGTTCTCGCTGCCCCAGGGCATCGTCGGGTCCATCTTCCTCGTGTACCTCGTGGGTACGGTGTCGGCGTCCACCACCGGGCGGCTGGTCGGACGCGTCGGGCGCCGGGGAGCCCTGTACCTCTCCGGGGGTACGACGGCTACGGGGCTGCTGCTCTCCCTCGCCGGGTCGCTGCCGCTCGTGCTGCTCGGGCTGGTCCTCATCACCGCCGGGTTCTTCGCGGGGCACGCGGTGGCGTCGTCGTCGGTGAGCAAGACGGCGACGAGTGGGCGGGCGCAGGCGTCCGCGCTGTACCAGTCGGCGTACTACATCGGGTCGAGCGCCGGGTCGACGGTCGGGGCCATCGCCTTCCACGCCGGTGGGTGGGGCGGGACCGTCGCGGTGGGGCTGCTGGCGGTGGCCGGGGTCGTGGCGATCACGGTGGCGGGGACGCGGGCGGCGCGGCGGGAGGTCGTGGCGGCGGCCTGAGGTCGTGGCGGCGGCCTGAGGTCGCCGGGAGGGCCGGTCCCGTCGGGGCCGGCCTTTCGTGTACGGCGTCGGCGGGCCGTGTTCTCGTCCGCGGGGCGCGTGAGGTCCCCGTTGCCGGTGGTGTCCGGTGGTGTCGCGTGTTGTCATGGCCTCGCCTCTGATGCGCTGACCTGCGGATTTGTCAAGTCCAGGGGCCATTGTCAGTGGGGTGCGGTAGCTTCCGAGGTGGTGGACGCGACGGCGCGTGACACGAAGGCCACAGGGGTGGGTGGACGAGGAATGAGTGACGGTACGACGGCGGTGGCGGACCTCGATGTGCGGCTGGAGAAGCACCGCGTCGAGCTGACCGGGTACTGCTACCGCATGCTGGGCTCGACGTTCGAGGCGGAGGACGCCGTCCAGGACACGCTGGTGCGGGCCTGGCGGAACTACGAGAAGTTCGAGGGCCGGTCCAGCCTGCGCTCGTGGCTGTACCGGATCGCGACGAACGTGTGCCTGGACATGCTGAACGCGGGCAACAAGCGCGCCCGGCCGATCGACCTCAGCGAGGCGACGCCCCTCGCGCAGGCGGCGCTCTCCCCGCGCCCCGAGAACACCTGGCTCGAACCGATCCCGGACGCGCGAGCGCTCCCCACCGTCGAGGACCCGGCGGAGGCCGCTGTGGCCAAGGAGTCCATCCGGCTGGCGTTCATGGCTGCGCTCCAGCAGCTGCCGCCCAAGCAGCGGGCCGTCCTCATCCTCCGCGAGGTCCTCGCGTGGAAGGCCAGCGAGGTCGCGGAGCTGCTCGACACGTCCGTCGCGTCGGTGAACAGCGCCCTCCAGCGCGCCCGCGCGACCCTCGCCGAGCAGCCCGAGGACAAGGGCGCCGCCGCCGACGTCTTCAACTCCCTCGACGAGGAGCAGAAGAAGCTCCTTGAGCGGTACGTCGCGGCCTTCGAGGGCTACGACATGACCGCGCTCACCGCGCTCCTCCACGAGGACGCGATCATGACGATGCCGCCGTTCGACCTGTGGCTCACCGGCCACGCGGACATCACCGGCTTCATGACGACCATCGGCAAGGGCTGCGAGAACTCCCGCCTCTTCCCCGTACAGGTCAACGGGCTGCCCGGCTTCGCGCACTACAAGCCGGACCCGGAGAAGGGCGGCTGGTCGCCCTGGTCCATCCAGGTCCTGGAGATCTCGGACGGCCGCCTAACCGGTTTCCACTTCTACCTCGACACCCCCCGCTGGTTCCCCCTCTTCGGGTTCCCCCTCCACCTCAAGGACGAGACCGACCAGCCCTAGCAGCGCGAGCAGCGCCGGGCCGGGGTCCCTGAGCCGTATCCGCCCCCCGGCCCGTTTCGCCGCGAGCTGCAACCGGGCGACAAGGTTGACGTCCCCCAGCCCCGGCGGCCCGAGCCCGCCCACATCGACGACGACCACCTTCTCAACAGCCACGGCCAACAACCTCCGCACCTCGTCGGAGAGCCCCTCCACCACATCCGGGGTGAAGGGGCTACGCGGGATGACTACGGGGAGTCCTTCAGGGTCCACGAGGGGTAGACCCCGGCCGGCGGCTCAACTCATCGGTACGGGGAGATTCGACGTGCCGAGGGTGAGGTTGAAAGGCGCGGGAAGATCGACGGGCTCCCCGAAGGGCCGGGCACCGAGCATCCGGTAAACCCCGTCACGCGGCTCCCCGTACAGGGTGACCGTCGGCCCTCCGGGAGCCACCCCGTCGACGAGCAGATAGAGGGGAACCCCGGCCTCGGCGTACCCGGCAGCCTTCCGACCTCGGTCGTTCTCCCCGGTGACCGTCGAGGTGACCTCCCCGACGAGCAGAGCGGCGGCGGCCGGCACGAAGGGAACGTCCCCTTCCGGCACAGCACCCCGTGGCACTACGGCGATGTCGGGGACGTACAGCTCAAGCCGGGACGGCACCGCCAGACCAAGATGGTGGACAACCCTCCACTCCGGGTCGGTCCCCTGACAGAGAAGCCGGAACACGTCGGACACGGTCGTCTGGTGCCGGAGGTTCTGCACCGGCGTCACGGTGATCACCCCGCCGACGATCTCCACCTTGCATCCCTTGGGCGCCTCGGTCCGCTCCCAGATCCAGACCAGCTCGTCCCACTCGCTGTCGGTCCGGATGTAATCGCCTTCACTCATGGGCTCATTGAACACACAGCATGAGAGGGGATCGTCAAGTTGCCTGTGAGGGTGGTGTGTTGTGCGAGCTTCGCGAGGGTGACGGGTTTCGGGATCTCGACCGTGTCGGGCTCGCCGGTGGCGTACCGTCACGATTGGTGACGCACCGACGCCGGTCGGTTCTGTACGCGTGGGTGTCGGCCCCTGTACGAGCCGTGCGGCGTGACCGCGTTCCCCTGCGGGGCGTTGGTCCGGAGAGGTGGTGATCCTATGAAGGAAGTGGCCCGGGACAGCGGGGAGTTCGAGGGTGAGGGCGCGTTGTTGGCGTTCGGCGACAACTGGGACGACGAGGACGCCGGTCCTGAGCCTGCGGACGAGGCCAGCAAGGGGCTCGTCATCGCGTTCGGGCAGACCCTGAAGAAAGTGCGGGAGCGGGAGGGAGTTGACCGTCCGACCCTCGGTAAGGCGATCGGGTACTCGCCTGCGACGGTCGCCTCGTACGAGCAGGGTCGGCGGATTCCGAGCGGCCCGACCATCGACAAGGCGGACAACTTCCTCCACGCGAACGGGTTGTTGAGCGTGTGGAAGGAGCAGATGGAGCACGCCCAGTACCCGGCGTTCTTCCAGGGCATGGCCGCGCTGGAGAAAAAGGCGGTCGAACTGCTCACGTACGACACGTACGTCCTCAAAGGTCTGCTCCAGACCGAGGAGTACATGCGGGCACTACTGGCAATGCGGCGTCCACTCCTCGACCACGACATCGTCGAGCAGAGGGTGTCGGCACGGTTGGCCCGGCAGGCCATCTTCGACCGCCACCCCATGCCGATGCTCAGCTTCGTGATCGACGAGTCGGTTCTCGGGCGGCCGTACGGCGGGAAGGACGTCCTGCGCAGGCAGTTGGAGCACCTGCTGATGCTCGGCCAGAAGCCGAACGTCGACATTCAGATCATGCCGCACGACCGCGAGGAACACGCGGGCGTGGACGGGCCGTTCACGATCGCCATCCGCAGGGACGGCAAACGGTTCGTGTACACGGAAGCTCAGGGAAGCAGCACCCTCCAGACCGATCCGGAGCGGACAACTCTTGCCACTACCCGCTATGGGATCATCCGATCGCAGGCTCTCCCTCCACGGGAGTCGATGAAACAGATCGAAGGAGTGCTGGGATCGCTATGAACAACGCCGAGTCCTCGACCACCATTTCCGGTCTCGCCTGGTTCAAGAGCAGCCACAGCGGCGCCGAGGGCGGCGATTGCGTCGAGGTCGCCTGGCGCAAGAGCAGCTACAGCGGCGCCGAAGGCGGCCAGTGCGTCGAGGTCTCGGCCCGCACCGCAACCGTCCACGTCCGCGACTCCAAAGACACCAGCCTCCCCCACCTCTCCGTCTCCCGCGACGCCTGGTGTGGGTTCGTCGAGCTGGCCTCCGCCGAGCCGCGCGTCTGACGGTCGTACTCCCGCGCAACCCCCGTCCGCCCGGCGGGGGTTCGCGTGTCAGCCGACGGGATACCCGTCGCGTAGATACACCGGCCGTCCTTCTTCCAGCGCGCGCACCGCCTGTGTCAGCCGCCGCATCCGGCCCCGCAGCCGCCGCGAGATCCACGAACCTGGCCTCTGACAGCTCCTCGTCCTGAGGGTGCGGCGGCTCGGCGGCGTCGATCACCCCGCCGTCGAAGACGAACGCGATCTGGTCGTCCCACGGCCCGTGCGGTGCCACCCAGTCGACGACCAGGAGCCCGCGTACGGCCACCTCCAGGCCCAGTTCCTCGCGCAGCTCCCGTACCACCGTCTCCTCCGGCGGCTCGTTCGCCTCGGCCATGCCGCCCGGCAGGTCCCATCCCGGCTTGTAGGTGGGGTTCACCAGCAGCACTCGCCCGTCCGCATCCCGGAGCAACACGTCCGCCGCCACCCGCTTGCGCGGCTACGTGGCGTTGCCCTCGGCGAGGTACGCGTTCCGGGCGTCGGGGTCGGCGGGGGTGGGCGCGGGCTTCGGCGTCATCGGCAGGAGTCTCCCTGAGGTGGGATGAGATCCGCGAGCGGCAGCATCCTGGCCCTGCGCGCGTCGCCGACCCGTACCGGCCCGTAGCTCGTGTGCGGCTTCAGAAGTTCCCGTAAGCCGTCGAGCTTCTGGACAACGCGGACTGAGCCGAGGGTGGGGCTGGTGGCGACCTACTGGATCGGCGCCGGCCCGGTCCTGCGCTGGGAACATCGCGTCGCGTGAAAACCCCCGCCCTTACCAAGGACGGGGGTCTCAGGTGGGCGACGCAGGATCAGGCGATGCGTTCCAGCACCACCGGGGACGGCTTGAAGTCCGTGCCCGGGGCCGCGATGTCGTAGGAGCCCTCCACGGCCTCCAGCGCGTACGCGAAGCGGTCCGGGGTGTCTGTGTGGAGGGTCAGGAGGGGCTGGCCGGCGGTCACCGTGTCGCCCGGCTTCGCGTGGAGTTCGATGCCCGCGCCCGCCTGGACCGGGTCCTCCTTGCGGGCGCGGCCCGCGCCGAGGCGCCAGGCGGCGAGGCCGATGTCGTAGGCGTCGAGGCGGGTGAGGACGCCCGAGGAGGCGGCCGTGATCACGTGGTGCTCGCGGGCCACGGGGAGCGCCGCGTCCGGGTCGCCGCCCTGGGCGGAGATCATCCGGCGCCAGACGTCCATCGCCGAGCCGTCGGCCAGGGCCTTCGCCGGGTCGGCGTCGCGGACGCCTGCCGCGTCGAGCATTTCGCGGGCCAGGGCGATGGTCAGTTCGACGACGTCGGAGGGGCCGCCGCCCGCCAGGACCTCCACCGACTCGCGGACTTCGAGGGCGTTGCCCGCCGTGAGGCCGAGCGGCGTGGACATGTCCGTCAGGAGCGCGACCGTCTTGACGCCGTGGTCCGTGCCGAGGCCCACCATCGTGGACGCCAGCTCGCGGGCGTCGTCCAGCGTCTTCATGAAGGCGCCCGTGCCCACCTTCACGTCCAGGACCAGCGAACCCGTGCCCTCAGCGATCTTCTTCGACATGATCGAGGAGGCGATCAGGGGGATGGCCTCGACCGTGCCGGTGACGTCCCGGAGGGCGTACAGCTTCTTGTCGGCGGGGGCCAGGCCGTCGCCCGCCGCGCAGATGACCGCGCCCACCCCGTCAAGAACCGACAGCATCTCCTCGTTCGAGAGCAGCGCGCGCCAGCCCGGGATGGACTCCAGCTTGTCCAGCGTGCCGCCCGTGTGGCCGAGGCCCCGGCCGGAGAGCTGGGGGACGGCCGCGCCGCACGCCGCGACCAGAGGGGCCAGCGGGAGGGTGATCTTGTCGCCGACGCCGCCCGTGGAGTGCTTGTCGGCGGTCGGGCGGGAGAGGGACGAGAAGTTCATGCGCTCGCCGGACGCGATCATCGCCGCCGTCCAGCGCGCGATCTCGCGGCGGTTCATGCCGTTGAGGAGGATGGCCATGGCGAGCGAGGACATCTGCTCGTCGGCGACCTCGCCACGGGTGTACGCGTCGATGACCCAGTCGATCTGCTCGTCGGTGAGTTCGGCGCGGTCCCGCTTGGTGCGGATGACGGAGATGGCGTCCATGGCCATGGGTGGGTGCCTTTCAGACAGCGGCCCCTCCCGATCAACCGGGAGGGGCCGCAAGGGAGTTACTTGGTGAGGTGCCCCGGCCCGAAGGCCTGGGGGAGCATCTCGGAGAGGGGGAGGATCCCCTCGGGGGTCTCCAGGAGGAGATCCGGACCCCCGTGCTCGTACAGGAGCTGGCGGCAGCGTCCGCAGGGGACCAGTACGTCGCCGTTGCCGTCGACGCACGTGAAGTGGGTCAGCCGGCCGCCCCCGGTGCGGTGCAGCTCGGACACCAGCCCGCACTCCGCGCACAGGCCGATGCCGTACGACGCGTTCTCGACGTTGCAGCCGGAGACGGTGCGGCCGTCGTCGACCAACGCCGCTACGCCGACGGGGTAGTTCGAGTACGGCGCGTACGCGCGCGTCATCGCCTCGTGCGCGACCGCCCTCAACTCCGCCCAGTCGACCGTCACTTGCCCTGCCCCTTCCGGTACGGCAGCCCGTCGGCCTTCGGCATCCGCAGGCGCTGCGCGGAGAAGGAGAGGACGAGGAGGGTGACCAAGTAGGGCGCGGCGGTGACGAGTTGGCGCGGGACCTCGTCCGTGTTGGCGTACCAGATGAACATCACGACGGAGATGACCAGGGAGATCGCCGCCGAGACGTACTTCTTCCTCCAGACCTGGTACGCCGCAGCCGCGACCAGCACCAGCGCGAGCAGCAGGAGCAGCGCGTGCACGTTGGTCGTGCCGCCCCGGAGGTTGAGGCTGTCGGTGTAGCCGAAGAGGCCCGCGCCCAGGGCGAGTCCGCCCGGCATCCAGTTGCCGAAGATCATGGCCGCGAGGCCGATGTAGCCGCGCCCGGCGGTCTGGCCGTCGAGGTAGACGTTCGACGCGACGATGGAGAGGAACGCTCCACCGAGGCCCGCGAAACCACCCGAAATGATGACCGCGAGGTACTTGTACTTGTAGACGTTGACGCCGAGGGACTCCGCCGCGACCGGGTTCTCACCGCAGGACCGCAGCCGCAGCCCGAACGCCGTGCGCCACAGCACCCACCAGGTCAGCGGGACGAGCGCGACGGCGACGACGGTCAGCGGGGACAGGTTCGTGACGAGACCGCCGACCAGGCCCGCGATGTCGGAGATCAGGAACCAGTGCTTGCCGTTGAGGGTCTCCAGCCAGCTGGAGAGGCCCGGGATGTCGAAGTTGCCGAGCGAGTCGATCGGCGGGGACTGCTTGGAGGAGCCCTGCGGCGCGCCCTCGAAGGTGAACTTCGAGAGGTAGCGGGTGAGGCCGAGGGCGAGGATGTTGAGGGCCACACCGGAGACGATGTGGTTGACGTTGAAGGTGACGGTGGCGATCGCGTGCAGGACGGCGCCGAGCGCGCCGCCGAGGATGCCGAAGACGACACCCGTCCACGGACCCCACTGGTACCCGGCCCAGGCGCCGAACCAGGTGCCGAGGATCATCATGCCTTCGAGGCCGATGTTGACGACGCCCGCGCGCTCGGCCCACAGGCCGCCGAGCCCGGCGAGCCCGATCGGCACGGCGAGGCGCAGGGCCGTGGACATCTGGCCGGTGGAGGTGATGCCGTCGGCGCCGGAGATCAGGCGCACGACCGAGGTCAGGACCAGCACGCCCGCGATGATCAGCAGGAGTACGGGGAGGGAGAGCTTGCGGCTGCCCTTGCCGGGCTGCTTCGCCTGGGGCTTGGCGACGGTCGCGGTGGCCATCAGACCGCCACCTCCTTCTTGACGTTCTGAGCGGCTTCGGCGGCGAGCTGCGCGCCGACCTGCTTCTGCTGGCGGCGCAGACCCCACTGCCGTACGGCCTCGTAGCTGATGACGACGGCGAAGACGATCAGGCCCTGCATGATCGTGGCGATCTCCTTCTCGTACGCCACCGGCATGGCGTAGTCGAGCGCGGGGGACGCCTTGTCGAGGAAGGCCCACAGCAGCGCGGCGAGCGCGATGCCGCCGGGGTTGTTGCGGCCGAGGAGGGCGATGCCGATGGCGGTGAAGCCGAGGCCCGCCGGGAAGCTCAGGCTGTAGGTGTGCGCGTCGCCGAGCAGGAGCGGGAGGCCGGAGATGCCGGCGACCGCGCCGGAGACCAGCATCGCGGTGACGACCATCTTCTTCGCGTCGACGCCGGACGCGGCGGCGGCCGTCTCGGACTCGCCGGTCGCGCGCAGGTCGAAGCCGAAGCGGGTGCGGTTGAGGACGACCCAGTACGCGATGCCGAGCGCGACGGCGAGGAAGACCAGGCCGTAGATCTCGCCGACGTCCGCGCCGAGGTTGATGCCGGGCATCCAGCCGGAGTCCTTCATGATCCCGGTCGTGACGTTGTCGCCGACCAGGACGCCGAAGTTGTCGCGCAGGGTGAGGTAGCCGATGAGGCTGGTCGCGATCGAGTTCAGCATGATCGTCGCGACGACCTCGGAGACGCCCCGGGTGACCTTCAGGACGCCCGCGATACCGGCCCACATCGCGCCGGTCAGCGCGCCGACCAGGAGCAGCAGGGGGATCTGGAGGAACCCGGGCAGCGCGACGTGCGCGCCGACGATCGCGGTGACCAGCGCGCCGAGGCGGTACTGGCCGTCGACGCCGATGTTGAACAGGTTCATCCGGAAGCCGAGGGCTACCGCCAGCGCCGCGATGTAGTACATCGACGCCTGGTTGATGATCAGGACCTGGATGTCGGAGTAGGGGATCTGCTCCAGCATCAGCCGGTACGGCTCGATCGGGTTCTTGCCGGAGGCGAGCAGCACGACCGAGGTCAGCAGGATCGCCGCGACGAGCGCGATGACCGGGCCGGCCACCGCGAGGAGCACGCGCTCCTTGTCGAACTTCTTCATCGGGCGTCGCGCTCCCCTTCGGTGCGAGTGCCTTCGGCGGATTCGGCAGGCTCGGCAGATTCGGAAGTTTCGGAATCTTCTGAAACTTCGGTGACTTCGGTGACTTCGGAGTCTTCCGCGTGTTCCAGGTGTCCGCTGGCGGCGCCCGTCATCGCCGACCCCAGCTCCTCCGGCGTGATCGTCGCCGGGTCCGCGTCGGCGACCAGCTTGCCGTCGTAGATGACGCGGAGGGTGTCGGAGAGGCCGATCAGCTCGTCGAGGTCGGCGGAGATCAGCAGGACGGCGAGGCCCTCGCGGCGGGCCTCGCGGATGCGGTCCCAGATCTGGGCCTGCGCGCCGACGTCCACGCCGCGCGTCGGGTGCGCGGCGATGAGGAACTTCGGGTCGTGGCTCATCTCGCGGCCGACGATCAGCTTCTGCTGGTTGCCGCCGGAGAGAGAGGCCGCCGTGACGTCGATGCCGGGCGTACGGACGTCGTACTCCTCGACGATCCGGCGCGTGTCGGCCTGGGCGCCCTTGGGGTCGAGCCAGAAGCCCTTCGCGTTGGGCTTCTCGGTGACGTGGCCGAGGATGCGGTTCTCCCAGAGCGGGGACTCCAGGAGGAGCCCCTGGCGGTGCCGGTCCTCGGGGATGTAGCCGACGCCGGACTCGCGGCGCTTGCGGGTCGGCCAGGGGGTGATGTCCTCGCCGAGGAAGGCGATCGTCCCGGAGTCGGCGTTCTTCGTGCCGATCAGGGCGTCGATCAGCTCGGTCTGGCCGTTGCCCTCGACGCCGGCGATGCCCATGACCTCGCCGGCGTGGATGGTGAAGGAGACGCCGTCCAGGACCTTCTTGACCTCGCCGGCGGGCTGGCCCTCGACGCCGAGGGAGGCGCCGCCGGCGGCGTACACGGTGAGGCCCTCGACCGTGATGACCGCGCGGTCGGTGACCGTGGACTCCGAGGTCTCCGGCGTGGGGAGTTCGCTGCCGACCATCAGCTCGGCGAGCTGGCGGGGGGTCGTCTCGGAGGGGATCGCCGTGCCGACCGTCGTACCGCGCCGGATGACGGTGATGTCGTCCGCGACGGAGAGGACCTCGCCGAGCTTGTGGCTGATGAAGATGACCGAGAGGCCCTCGGACTTCAGCTCGCGGAGGTTGCCGAAGAGGGCGTCGACCTCCTGGGGTACGAGGACGGCGGTCGGCTCGTCGAGGATCAGGGTGCGGGCGCCGCGGAAGAGGACCTTGAGGATCTCGACGCGCTGGCGTTCGGCGACGCCGAGGTCCTCGACGAGGGCGTCGGGGCGCACGCCGAGGCCGTAGCGGTCGGAGATCTCGCGGATCTTCTTGCGGGCGCCGGCGCCGATCCCGTACAGCTTCTCGCTGCCGAGGACGACGTTCTCCAGGACGGTGAGGTTGTCGGCCAGCATGAAGTGCTGGTGGACCATGCCGATGCCGCGCGCGATGGCGTCACCGGGGCTCGCGAAGGCGACCTGCTCGCCGTCGACCGTGATCGTGCCCTCGTCCGGCTTCTGCATGCCGTAGAGGATCTTCATGAGGGTCGACTTGCCGGCGCCGTTCTCGCCGACGAGCGCGTGCACGGTGCCGGTGCGGACGGTCAGGTGGATGTCGTGGTTGGCGACGACACCGGGGAAGCGTTTGGTGATGCCCGCCAGCTCCACCGCGGTCGTCTGCTCTGCGGTGAGCGGAGGGCTGCTGGACGCGTCGATGGCGCACTCTCCTTGAGAAAGGGGCCATCTACGCGCGTAGCGCCCCTACTTTAAATAGAGCCCGGACCGCGATCGAATCTTTTCGGCCTCGATCCGTTCCGAGCATTGTGCCGCGCGAACGGGGCACGGAGAGGCGATCCTCCACGTACCCCGTTCCTGGGCGGTAACGGTGTCATTACGACAGCCGAGCCTCAGGGTCAGACGGTCGTCTTGACCTTGATCGTGCCCGCCTTGATGCCCTCTTCCGCCTTCTTCACCGCGTCCTGGATCGCCGTGTCGGAGGCGAACTTCGGGTTCGAGTTCGACAGGGACACGCCGCCGTTGGACAGGGAGCCGCGGACCTCTCCGGACTGCGGCTTGCCGTCGTGGACGGACTTGGCGAGGTCGTAGACGGCGCCCTCGACGTTCTTCATGGCCGACGTGAGGATGTACGCCTTGTACGCGGCCAGCGCCTTCTGGTTGTACTGGTCGGAGTCGACGCCGATGGCCCAGATCTTCTTCGCGGCGGCGGCCTTGATGACGCCCTGGCCGGAGAGGCCGGCGGCGGCGTAGATGACGTCGGCGCCCGCGTCGATCTGGCCGTCGGCGGCGGACTCGCCCTTGTCGGGGCTGGAGAAGCCGCCCTCGGCCGCCGTCTCGGTCAGGTACTGCGACTTGACCTTGACGCTCTTGTCGGTGTCCGTGACGCCCTGCCGGAAGCCCGCCTCGAACTTCTGGATCAGCGGCACGTTGACGCCGCCGACGAAGCCGACGGTCTTGGTCTTGGTGGCCTTCGCGGCGGCGACGCCCGCGAGGTAGGACGCCTGCTCCTCGTGGAAGACGAGGTCGGCGACGTTCGCGGCCTTGATCGTGTTGTCGTCGACGATGCCGAAGGTGGTCTTCGGGTACTTCGCGGCGACGTCCTTGACGGCGGGCGCGTACGCGTAGCCGACGCCGATGACGGGGTTGTAACCCTGCTTGGCGAGGCTCTCCAGGCGCTGCACCTTGTCCGCGTCGGACTCGCCGTCCTGCGGCTCGACCGCGTTGGACTTGTAGCCGAACTCCTTGTCGGCCTTCTCCAGACCGGCGGTCGCGGCGTCGTTGAAGGACTGGTCGCCCTTGCCGCCGACGTCGTACGCGAGCGCGAGGCCCAGGTTCTTCTTCTCACCGGCCGACGACGAGGACGACGTCGAGGAGGATCCGCAGGCGGACACGGTCACGGCGAGAGCCGCGGTACAGACACCCGCGAGGGTGAGACGGGAAACCCGGCGCATGGTGCGAGACTCCTTTGTGCAGGCGCCCTATACCAGGCGCTGGTTCCGCGGCAGCGTAACGCGCGTAGACCGGCAGGAAAAACCCTTCTGTCCGCTCCGTTACCGACCTGTGGCCACATTCGTGTTTCAGATTACGGACAGCAATACGCCCCTCGCTTCACGCGAGGGGCGTACGGGTGAAAGCGGAAGATCACTTCGTGGTCTTGACCGTCACCTTGCCGTCGATGATGTCCTTCTTGGCCTTGTCCACGGCCGCGACGACATCCGTCATCGCCTTGTACTTCGGGTTGGTGTCGGAGAACCCGACGCCGTCGTTGGACAGCGACCCGCGCACCACGCCGGTCAGCGGCTTGCCGTCCACGACCGACTTGACCAGGTCGTACACCGCGCCGCCGACGTTCTTCGTCGCCGAGCCGAGGATGTAGTCCTTGTACGCGGCCAGCGCCTTCTGGCTGTACTGGTCGGAGTCGACGCCGATCGCCCAGACCTTCTTCGCGGCGGCCTCGCTGATGATGCCCTGCCCGGACAGGCCCGCCGCGCCGTAGACGACGTCCGCACCCGCGTCGATCTGGCCGCTCGCGCCGGCCTTGCCCTTGTCGGGGCTGGAGAAGCCGCCCTCGGCGGGGGTCTCGGTCAGGTACTGCGACTCGATCTTGATGCTCTTGTCGACGGACTGGACGCCCTGCACGAAGCCCGCCTCGAACTTCTGGATCAGCGGGATGTTCACGCCGCCGATGAAGCCGACGTGCTTCTTCTTCGTGGCCTTGGCGGCGGCGACGCCCGCGAGGTAGGAACCCTGCTCCTCGTGGAAGACCATGTCGGCGACGTTGGCGCCCTTGACCGTCTCGTCGTCGATGATCCCGAAGGTGGTGTTCGGGAACTTCGCGGAGACCTCCTTGACGGCGGGCGCGTAGATGTAGCCGACTCCGATCACCGGGTTGTAGCCGGCCTGCGCGAGCTGGGTGAGGCGCTGGACCTTGTCCGCGTCCGACTCGCCGTCCTGCGGCTCGACGTCCCGGCCGGGGATCTTGAACTCGGCCATCGCCTTCTCCATACCGGCGTACGCGGCGTCGTTGAAGGACTGGTCGCCCTTGCCGCCGATGTCGTACGCGAGGCCGATCCCCTTGCCGGAGTAGCCGCTTGATCCGCTGGACCCGGACGACGACGGCTTCGTGCTCGAACTGCTGGTCTCACCGCAGCCGGCCGCGGCGAGCGTGACGACCGCGATCGCGGCGGCGACTCTCACGCTCCTGGACAACTGACGCATGGCAAGCACCCCTTACTTCCCCACGGCGCCGCGTGCGGCCCGTTTTCCCCATGGCGGAGCCCTCCGCGAAGGCTCCCCCAACAAGCCGTTCTCGGTGGCGATTTCGGGCACCGTAACGCGCGTAGAAGGGCAGGGGAACAGGGTTTCTCCCTGCCGTTACCGATTCGTGCCGGTGCCGCGTTACGACCGCGCACGCGGGGTTACACGAGGGTGACGCGATACGACGAAGGGGTGCTTTCCGGCGATTCCGGCGCACCCCTTCTGCCTTGCACGGAAAGGCGGTTACGCCGTCCTGGTCGCCGCGTCCAGCAGCGCGGCGGCGGTGAACAGCTCGACGCCGACCGTGATCGCGTGCTCGTCCGCGTCGAAGTTCCCCTGGTGCAGGTCCCGGACGGTCCGCTCGCCCGGCGTCCGGACCCCCAACCTCGCCATCGCGCCCGGGACTTGCTCCAGGTACCAGGAGAAGTCCTCGCCGCCCAGGCTCTGTTCGGTGCCCTCCACCGAGCCCGCGCCGCGCCGCGCGGTCATCGCGTCCCTCAACAGGCCGGTGACCTCGGGGTCGTTGACGACCGGGGGGACGCCGCGGACGTAGTTGATCTCCGACTTCGCGTGGTGCATGTTCGCCACCTCGTCGATCGCCGCGACGACGATGTCCGGGGCCGCGCGCCACGCCTCGATGTCGAGGCAGCGGACCGTGCCCGACAGTTCCGCGTGCTGCGGGATCACGTTCGGGGCGTGCCCGCACTCGATGCGGCCCCAGGTGACGGCGAGCCCCGCGCGGGTGTCGACCCGGCGTCCGACCAGGGCGGGTACGTCGACGACGACGCGGGCCGCCGCCGTGACCAGGTCCGTGGTGAGGTGCGGGCGGGCCGTGTGGCCGCCGGGGCCGTCCAGGGCGATTTCGAGGCGGTCGCAGGCGGAGGTGATCGCGCCCTCGCGCAGGCCGATCTTCCCCGCGTCGACCCGGGGGTCGCAGTGCACGGCGATGATCCTGCCGACGCCGTCCAGCACGCCGTCCTCGATCGCGTCCGCCGCGCCGCCGGGGAGGATCTCCTCCGCCGGCTGGAAGATCAGCCGCACCGGACGCGGGAGCCTGCCCTGCCGGTGCAGCTCCGCCAGGACCAGGCCGGCGCCGAGGACGACGGTCGTGTGGACGTCGTGGCCGCAGGCGTGGGCCCGGTCGGGGACGGTGGATCTGTAGGCGCAGGTGGCTTTGGTGTCGGGGATGGGGAGGGCGTCGATGTCTGCGCGGAGAGCGAAGATGCCGGGGGTTTTCACGCCGGACGGTGCCGGAGTGGCGGGGGCCCGCACGCCGGGGGCGGCCGGAGTGGCGGTTGCCGGAGCCTTCGTGCCGGGGGCGGTAAGGGGGGTAGCCGTAGCGCCGGGGGCGGTAAGGGGGGTGGCCGTAGCGCCGGGGGCGCTCTGCGTGCTCGCGGCTCCCGCCCCCGCTCTGCCGCCCGGACCGTCCCCTTCCACGCCGATGTCACACACGAGTCCGGTCCCCCCCGACAGGACGCGCGGCTTCAGGCCCGCCTTCTCCAGGCGGGCCTTGATCGCGGCCGTCGTGCGGAACTCCTGGTTGCCGAGTTCGGGGTGCATGTGGACGTCGCGGCGGAAGGCGACGAGTTCGGCGAAGAGGGCCTCCGGAAGGACGCCGGGGAGCTGGGTTCCTCCGGCGGGGTCGGCCTCGGACTCTCGGGACATCAGTTGCTTCACCCTCTGAAGGGTAGGACGCCGAGGTGGTCAACTGACCCGCGATCCACAAAACTTCAGCCCGTCAGGCGAAGAAAAGTGGCCGCGCGGCGCATGGCTGGCAGGGCGGATGGGTAAACTCGCCCGCTCGTGCGAGGGGTACCGCAAGGGGCGTTCCGCAAACCCGTCCGGGGTTTCCCGGGCCCCCACCCTTATCACGAGAGATCGACGGCGCGCGGTTCCTGTCCATCTGGTGAAACCGGTTGCCCGGACGTCACTTTGCGTAGCGGCCGGGCCCAGAGCAGGGTCACCGCGAGAACGGCCCCGAGAGGAACCAGCCAGGGCAGAGCCCCGTCCGTGGCGAGCGGCCCGATGATCAACCCCGTTGTGCCGGACGCGAGTTGGAGCGCCAGCGACTGCACGGACAGCGCCGTGGCCCGCCGGTCGTCGGGGACGCGGTGGTGCAGCAGCTCGTTGAGGTTGGGATTGAGGACACCGAGAGTGACGTAGAACACGACGTACCCCACGACACCGGCCGGCTCCCCACCGGCCGCGAGCAGCCCCAGCGCCCCCGCGACGACCCCCGTACCCACCACGACGGCCCGCCGCCCGCCGCCCAGCAGGGGCGCGGCCTGACTCCCCCCGGCGGAACACAGGAACCCGACGGTCGCGAGCCCGGCGTACCCGACGGCACCGGACTCGGCACCCCCGGTGAACGCGGCGACCCGCCCCGGCGTGAGCAGCTCGACGACGGCGAGCGCGCTGCCCGCCGCGGCGGCGCTGAGCATCACACGCCGGACGACGCCGTCACGGACGGCGAGGCGCAGGCCGTCGCGGACGGTGGCGGGTATGTCGCGCAGGACGCCGCCGAGCGTGAGCCGGCGGCGGTCGCTCGTCGCCCGCCCGAGGTGCGCACGCCGTCGGCGCAGGACGCCGCCGAGGGCCGGCCGGCGCGGGGGCGGCCCGCCCGGAACGTTCTCGACGCCCGCACCGGCAGGCTCACGCCGGAAGCCTTCGGGAAACCCCCGGGGACGAGGACGCCCACCCGGAACGCCCCCGACATCCCCGAGGTGCGCCCCGGGAGCCGGCGGCTCGCCCGGGACGCTTCCGGGAGTCTCCCGGTGCCCAGGCGGTTCCCGCAGCGCCAGCAGGGAGTGCGCGGTCAGGGCCAGTGCGCACACCGCCGCGAGCAGCATCGGCGCCGACAGGGGGACGACGGCTCCCCCGGTCGCCGTGCGCAGTTCGCCGGCGTACCCGCCGAGGGCCCACGGCAGCGCTCCCCCGGCGACCGTCCCCACGGCCAGCGCGACGGACGACGCGGTCGCGCCCCGCGCGAGGCCGGTGCGCAGGTCGGCGGACGGGCCCTGAGAGGCGCGGACGGAGTCGACGTACCAGGCTTCCGCCGGCCCGCTGGAGAGGGCTCGCGCGGCGCCGAGCAGGCCCGTTCCGGTGCCGAGGAGTGCGGCCGTACCGCCGAGGCCGATCAGGAGGAACGCGGCGCACATGAGGAGGCCGGCGGCGGCCAGGACACCCCGGCGGCCGAGGACGTCGGAGAGGCCGCCGGTCGGCAGTTCGAGCGCGGCGGCGGTGAAGGAGTGCGCGGAGATGAGGGCGGCGACGGTGGCGGGGGTGAGGCCGCGCTCGGAGAGGAGGAGGACGAGGGGGGCGACGCCGAGGCCGACGGGGAACCAGTAGAGGGCGGTGTTGGTGACGTAGCGGCGGCGGACGGACGCGCTCACGCGTCGTCCCGTACGTCGTCCGCGTCCCCGCGCGGCAACCCCGCGAAGATCACGGCGACTTGGCGGGCCCGGGGGTCCAACGCGTCGCGGTTGCCGAGTTCTTCGAGCTTCGTCTCGAGCAACTCCGTGAGTTCCGCGAGGGATTCGGGGGTCAGCCGGGGCAGCGCGTCGGTGACGCCCGCGACCGCCGTCCACTCCTCGCCGAGGAGTCCTACGGCGACGTCACCCTCGTACCGGCGTGCCGCCGCCGCGAGGTGGTCCGCCTGGAGGCGCCGCGCGATACCGACGAACTCCTGGCCGACGGGGTCCTTCTCCATCGCCGCGTTGTCCCACGACGTCACCCGGTGGACGGCCTTCCAGCGGCGCTCGCGGCTGTCGCGGTGCTCGGCCTCCGTGATGAACGCGTACTTGGCGAGGACCCGCAGGTGGTAGCTGGCCGACGCGGAGGACTCCCCCGTCCGCGCGGCCAGCTCGCTCGCCGTCGCCGGGCCGAACTGGCGCAGGAGGCCGAGGAGTTGGATGCGCAGGGGGTGGGTGAGGGCCTTGAGCGCGGCGGCGTCGCGGGTGGGGTCGAGGACGCGGCCCTGACTGTCGTCACTGTCCATGGGAGGTGACGGTAGACGCTCACGGGACGTTTCCCAAAGAGTTTTTGCAAAAGTTCTTCGGGAGAACCGTTCCGTAAGGTCCGGCGGATACAGTCCCCCTTGTGACGGACGCGGACTTCATACACAACGCCCGGGACTCGTACGACAAGATCGCCGAGGACTACGCGGAGCAGTTCCCCAGCGGTCTCGGCGACCGGCCCGTGGACCGTGGACTCGTGGGCGCCTTCGCGGAGTTGGTGAAGGCGAGGGGGACGGAACCGGTCGCCGACCTCGGCAGCGGGCCCGGTTATGTGACGGCCCACCTGCGCGACCTCGGCCTCCAGGTCTTCGGCGTCGACCTCTCCCCCCGGATGGTGGCCCTCGCCCGCCAGGCCCACCCCGGGCTCCGCTTCCACGTCGGCTCGATGACCGCGCTGGACCTGCCGGACCAGACCCTCGGCGGCATCTTCTCCCTGTTCTCGGTCATCCACATCCCCGACTCCGAACTCCCGGCCCTGTGCAAGGAGTTCAGCCGCGTCCTGGTCCCCGGCGGGTACGTCCTGCTCTGTTTCCAGACCGACCGCACCACCACCCGCCTGCGCATCACCGAACGCTTCGGCCACGACATCACCCTCGACTACCACTGGCACGACCCCGCCCGCTTCACCCAACTCCTCGCGGAGGAGGGGCTCTTGGTCGAGGCTCACTGCATCCTGGAGCCACCGGAGGGCGCGAACAGGCCGCGGGCGATCCTGCTGGCGAGAAAGGGGTAGGGGTCAACATCCCTGTGTACGGGCCGAGTCGGCGCGCGAAGTGGTCGGCCGTGCGGCAGCGGACGCCGGCCTCTCACCCACCCGTCAGCCGCGCGGCACTGGACGCCGCTCACCCCCAAGCCCCCGTACCCACCGCCCCCTCCTCCCCGGCCTCACTCCGCCCCCGCCCTGAACTCCTCCGCCGCCCCCGGGATCACGATCGACCTGTCGCCCGCCGTCTCCAGCAGGGCCCGCAACCCCTCCACCAGCCCGGCCCGGACCCTCGGCGGTACCCCCTCGACCAGTTTCTCGACCTCGCGGCGGCGGTGGTCCAGGACCTGCCGCACGAGGTCCTCGCCGCGTCCGGTGAGGCGCAGGACGACCTCGCGGCGGCTGACCTCGCTGGCGCGGCGGTCGACGAGCCCCGCCTGTTCGAGCCGCATCACGGACCGCAGGGCGGTGGAGGAGTTCACGCCCAACACCTCGGCCAGCACGGCCAGTTTGACGGGACCGCACCCCTCCAGCGCGACCAGTGTCCGCAGTTGGGCCAGCGACAGGGACTCGTCGACCTCGGCGAGCGCCCGTGCCGAGATCCCCATGACCAGCCGGGACGCGGCCATCACGACGGACACGACGTCGTCGGACTCCACGTCGGACTCCGCTCGGGATTCCACGGGGGAGTCATCCACCGTTCCTCACCGCCCACCGCGGCGCGTTCTCGGCCATGCGCTCTCCACCCTCGTTCCCCGGCAGGACGTCCCTCACCGCAGCATCCACATCAGGGGCGTGGGCGCACAAGTCCGCGGGCGGGCGGATGGCATGTGTACGCCGGGGGATTGACGCCCAGTCAGATCACGCTCACCGACGCCAGCCGGTGTACGTCGCGTGCCGTGCCGGTCACCCCGGACAGGAAACCCTGGGCCCGGGGCGACGCGTTGGTCGTCAGCCACTCCGGGTCGATGTCGCAGACGGTGACGCGGACGCCCGTACCGACGAGGGCGATCGGCAGGGTGTGCACGACAGTTGAGGGGAAGCTCAGGATCGTACGGCCGATCGGGCCGCGCCGGGCGATGAGTTCGAGGGGGAGTTCGGGGCGGACGATCTCCAGTCCTGACTCGGTCTGGAGGCGGTGGAGCTTCTCCGTGGACTCCCGGCGGTGGGCGAAGTAACGGGTCACGCCGTGGGTCCTGGCCAGGTTCTGGACGGCCTCCAGATACCGCTCCTCGTCCACGACTCCCGTCTCCACGAGGGACGTTCCGACCATGTCGGCGCCCTTCGTGACGGTCGGCGGCCCGAAGCGGGCGCGGGTCCACGCGAACGCGTTCTCCGTGATCCGCACGCCCTCGGGCGCGTCCTCGATGGGCATCGCCGAGAACACTTCGACGTGCCGCCGCGCGGAGGGGGTGAGGCGGCGCCGGGCGGAGGAGGACACCGGCGCGAAGACGAGGTCGCGCGGACCGGGCCGGCCTCCCTTGCGGTGCCACCGCACGAGCCGTTCCCCCCGGGCGAGTTGCCCGACGAACTCCATCGTGGCGGTGCCGTCGTCGACGACGACGAGTTCGGGGGCCTTGGTGATGGTCAGCAGCAACTGCACGTACCGGGAGAAGGGATCCCCCATGACGACCCGCCGGGCCCCCCGCAGCAGCCGCGACAACCCCCCAACGGTCCGGAAGGGAGCGGCAGTTCCCCCACGCGCCTCCTCCCACCGCACCACATGCCCTTCCTCCCGGGCGAGTTCGGCCATCCGCCTCAACTGGCCCCGGGTCATGGGGTCGTTGGGCGCGAGCACGACGAGCACGAGCCCGCCTTCGACACCCTCCGCCGCACCGGAGCCCGGAGCGAGCCCCGAACCACCCCCGGAACCAGCCGAGTCGACCGCCCCGCCCCCAGCTCCCGGCCGTCCCCACAGCCCCGGCATCCCGCCGGACGGCTCACCGGAGCCGAAACCCGAGCCCGACGACGTGCCGGACCCCGAGCCCGAGCCCGACGACTCACCAGAACCCGAGCCGCGCCCAGGACCGAGCGGATCGGCCGGCTCGCCTCCCGCCCCGGCCCCCTCGCCCGACCAGCCACTCGGCCCGGGCGCCACGCCGGACGACTCGCCCGCGCCCGCCCCCCGGCCGCCCCGCTCGCCCCCGGGCTCCGTCCCCGGCACCCCCTCGGTGCCGGAAGCGGGGCCCGGGTGTGACGGTTCGCCCTGCTCCGCCCCCGGGCCACGGGCATGCGCCCACTCCAGGACGTTGAGCAGCTGCACGGGGCTCTCGACGAACGCGAGCGTCGTGGGCGTGGGCGTGTCGGCGCGCGGGGTCATCCTCGTACGGCCAATCCGTCGTAAGGCGTAGCGGGGCACAGGGGTCAGACGGTGAGGGGCTCGCCCGCGGCGTCCGCGATCTCGGCCTCGGCGATGACGCCGGTGACGCGGCGGAGCTTCTTCATGGGGCCGAGCTCGGAGTCGTAGACCTTCTTGACGCCGTCGCCGAGGGACTCCTCGATGGTGCGGATGTCGCGGACGAGGCGTGTGAGGCCGCCGGGCTCGACGGACGCGGCCTGGTCGGAGCCCCACATCGCGCGGTCGAGGGTGATGTGGCGCTCGACGAAGGTCGCGCCGAGGGCGACGGCGGCCAGCGTGGTCTGGAGGCCCGTCTCGTGGCCGGAGTAGCCGATCGGGACGTTGGGGTACTCGGCCTGGAGGGTGTTGATGACGCGCAGGTTCAGCTCCTCCGCCTTCGCCGGGTAGGTCGAAGTGGCGTGGCAGAGAAGGATGTTGTCCGAGCCGAGGACCTCGACGGCGTGCCGGATCTGCTTCGGGGTGGACATGCCGGTGGAGAGGATGACCGTACGGCCGGTGGAGCGCAGGGCGCGCAGCAGCTCGTCGTCCGTGAGGGACGCGCTCGCGACCTTGTGGGCGGGGACGTCGAACTTCTCCAGGAAGGCGACGGCCTCGGTGTCCCACGGGGACGCGAACCAGGCGATCCCCTTCTCCTTGCAGTAGTCGTCGATCTTGCGGTACTCGTCCTCGCCGAACTCGACGCGGTGGCGGTAGTCGATGTACGTCATCCGGCCCCAGGGGGTGTCCCGCTCGATGTCCCACTGGTCGCGCGGCGTGCAGATCTCGGGCGTGCGCTTCTGGAACTTGACGGCGTCGCAGCCGGCCTCGGCGGCGGCGTCGATCAGCTTGAACGCGTTGTCGAGCTCGCCGTTGTGGTTGATGCCGATCTCGCCGCAGATGTAGACGGGGCGGCCGGGGCCGGCCTCGCGCGAACCGAAGTGGCGGATACGGGAGTTGGTGCTCATGGCGGGGTGTTTCCTTACTGGGTGAGGGTGTCGAGCGAGGGTCCGAGGAGCCAGCCGGCGATCTCGCGGATCGCTCCGTCGCCGCCGGCTGTGGCGGTGACCGCGCGGGCGGCGCCCCGGACGACGTCGTGGGCGCTGGCCACTGCCACCGGCCAGCCGACGAGGGCGAAGCAGGGAAGGTCGTTGACGTCGTTGCCGGCGTAGAGGACGCGCTCGGGCGCGATGCCCTGTTCCTCGCACCACTGCTTGAGCGCGAGGTCCTTGCGGTCGATGCCGTGCAGGACGGGGATCCTGAGCTTGCGGGCCCGGGCGGCGACGACCGGGTTCTGCTCGGTGGAGAGGATGAGGAGCTTCTTGCCGCTGCGGCGCAGCGCGGCGATGCCGAGTCCGTCACCCCGGTGCACGGAGACGAACTCCCGGCCGTCCTGGTCGATCATGACCCGGTCGTCGGTCTGCGTCCCGTCGAAGTCGATGACGACAGCGTCGACTTCGGCGCCGGTCGGCAGGCCGCCGGCCCTCTCGGAGTCGAAGAGGGGCGCCAACGCCCGTGCGCGGGCGAGGTCGTGGGGGTCGTCGATCTCCAACACCCGGGCGGGGTCGGTGCGGACGAGTTCGGTGCGGCCGAAGAAGCGGTGGTTGTGGGTGCGGAACCCGGCGGCGTCCATCGCGTACGCGGCGCCGGTCTCCAGGAAGTCCTGCGGCCGGTCCTGGCGGCGGGGCCGGTACGCCTTGTCGTGGTTGACGCCCTGCCCGCCCTCGGTCTCCTCGCGCCACACGAACCCGTGGAACGCGGCGACCGTCACGGCGGTGTCGGCGCCCTTCTCGACGACGGCCGCGGCGACCCCTTCGACGTCCTCGCGGATCACGAACGGGCTGGTGCACTGCACGAGCAGCACGACGTCCACGGGCGCGCCGTGCGCCGCCTCGTGCGCGTCCATCGCGTGCAGGACGGCCGCCTCGGAGGTCGCGGTGTCCCCGGCGATGACGGCGGGCCGCAGCACGACCTCGGCCCCGGCCTCCCGCGCGGCGGCGGCGATGCTGTGGTCGTCGGTCGACACGACCACGTCCGTGACGAGCCGCGCGGCCAGGCACTCCCGTACCGCTCTCGCCACCAGCGGCACGCCCCCGACCGGCGCGAGGTTCTTCGCGGGAACGCCCTTGGAGCCACCCCGCGCGGGGATCACGGCAAGCACCCGGCGCGGCGAACCGCCTTGTGTGGCTTGCGAGTTGGACATGGAGTGGACTCCTTGTACGGATTCTGGGGACACCGCGCCGCTCACAGCTCGCCCATCCGCCGGATCACCGGCGCCACGCGCTGCACCCCGTGCCGGTAGGCACCCCGGGCGGCGCGGCGGACGATCTGGCGGACGGGTCCGGGCGCCTTGTCGGCGGCCGGCGCACCCGGCAACGGCGAGCCGTCCGGGCCGAGGTGGTGGCGGGCGAGGATGCCGGGGAGGTAGCCCGGCGCGGTGGCCTGCGTGTAGTACGGCTGGAGCAGCGGGAGTTGGGCGCGGTCGAGGAGCTCGGCGATCCGCTCGCGGGCCGCGTCAAAGGCGTTCTCATAAGAGCCCCCAGCGCACACACCCTGCCGCGACACCCACTCCTCGTCCGCCACCGGCCGGTGCCCGGCGTCGAGTTGCTCCCAGGACGCGAGGCACCCGGAGCCGACGAAGTGGTGGTTGCCGAGGGACTCCCGGATGCCGAGGTCGGTGAGGACGACGGTCGGGATACGGCGGTGGAGCGATTCGAGCGCGGCCGTGGAGCTGATGGTCACCAGCAGGTCGGTGCGGTCGAGGACCTCGCCCATGTTCCCGTACACCAGCCGGAAGTTGGCCGGCAGGTCCTGGCGCTGGGCGAGCTTCTGGTAGGGCAACTCCTCGATGTGGGTGGTGTGTTCACCCGGCTTGGAGCGCAGCTTGAGCAGCACCTCGCGGTTCGGGTGCAGCCGGGCGTGCTGGACCAGCCGGTCCAGCAAGTAGGTGCGGTCCTTGCGGCTCTCCGGCACGGAGGGCTGCGCGGCGAACACCACGGTGTACGGCTGGTGTTCACCCGTGTAGGGCGCGCCCCCCAGGAACGGCAGGGCGACTTCGGTCACCGCCGAGGAGTCGGCGCCGACCCCGTCGTACACGGCCTTGAAACGGTCCGCGTCCTGGCGGGAGTTGGCGAGGACGAGGTCCGCTCCGTGGCGCAGGAGGAGGCCGTCGGCGAGCTTCTCGTAGACGACACCGACGTACCCGGTGACGACGACGGGACGCGGCCCGTCCGCCCAGACGCGCGCCAGGCCGTGGAGCATGGCCTGCACGCCGCCGCCGACGAGTGACAGGACCAGGACGTCGTACTTCTCGGCCTTCTCGGCGCCCATGGCGCGCAGGAACTCGGCGGCCGTGACCTCGCGCAGCGAGTCCGCGGCGATCCCCACCTCGGCGAGCTGCCGGGGTGTGGGGGTCGCGCGTCCGCGCAGCAGATAACCGTCCAGAATGGGTTCCGGGCCGCTGTCGGGAGCGAAGCGCCGGGCGGTGCGTGCTCCCCATTTCCAGCGGGTGTCGGAGTCCGCGAGGACGGCGATCCTGAGGGGTGTCGAAGTACGTGGTGGCACAGCAGGAGAGACTAGTAATGCAAAATCCGGCATCGCGAAAACCAAGACTCAACAAAAAGTGAACAGCACCCTACCGAGCGGCCAACTGGGCCGTGGAATCATGGAAAGCAGCCAGGATGCACATTCCCGACGCATCGAGTTCACCGCCCGTACAGCTTCCGGACGCCTCCCCCGCCGCGCCGCCTCCTAGGCTCACCCAGGTGCCCAAGCTCTCCGTGATCGTGCCCTGTTACAACGTGCAGCACCTCGTACTGGACACCCTCAGAAGCCTCCAGGCGAACGCGCGCGAGGATTTCGAGTTCGTCCTTGTCGACGACAAGTCGAAGGACGGCACCGCGGCCGTTCTGGAACGTGCGGCCGAGACCCTCGGGAAGGTCTCCCAGGTGCAGGTCGTCCGCCCCGAGAAGAACGGCGGACTGGCCACCGCCCGCAATAACGGACTGAATGTGGCGCGCGGTGAATATCTGACATTCCTCGACGGCGACGACTGGTACGCGCGCGGTTTTCTGGCCGAATTGGTCGATTCGATCGAGAAACTCGGCTGTGATTTCGTCCGGGTGGATCATGTGCAGACGACGGCTCGCGCCCGCGCGGTCTTCCGCCACCCCGAGGGCCGCCGGAACGTGGTCCTCGACCCCCGCGACTCGATCCTCCCGGCGGACCGCTCGACCTCGGTCGACTACCCGTACGCGTGGGCCGGCGTCTACCACCGCCGCCTCGTCGACCAGGGGCTGCTGCACTTCACGGACGGTCTGCGCACCGCCGAGGACCGGCCCTGGATCTGGAAGCTGCACCGCGAGGCCGAGTCGTTCGCGGTGGCCGACCTGCACGGCATCTTCTACCGGCGCGGCGTGGCCAACTCCCTGACGCAGATCGGGGATGTGCGCCAGCTGGACTTCATCCGCGCCTTCGACCAGGTGATCGAGGAGACCTCGAAGGACCCGGACGCGGACCGGCTGCTGCCGAAGGCGGTCCGCACGTACCTCGCGATCATCGCCCACCACCTGTCGGAGATCGAGAAGTTCGAGCCTCCGGTGGCCAAACTGCTGCGGGTGCGCAGCGCCGCCGCCATGCAGCGGCTGCCGCAGGAACTCCTCACGGACGTGCTCGACACCATGGACATCGAGCGCTCCGCCAAGCTGCGGCGGCTGCGCCGCAAGGTCACGACAGCGAAGGCGGCTGCCTGATGCCCCGCACGACCCAGATCTACGTCGCCTCCACGCTGTACGGCGTCGCGACCATCGCCGCCGCGATGGACTCGGACGCGTTCCCGGCGGCGGACCGCCGGCTGCTGCTGGTGTGCAACAACGCCAACGCCCCTGAAACAGTGGACACGTTGGAGGCCATGCCGGGGTTCGCGCCGCTGCGCCGACGGTTCGACGGGGTGCTGTCCTGGAACGACGCGATCAGCCCGTTCCACCCGAGCACCTGGTCGCCGCGCGCCGACGACACCGTGCTGTTCGAGCGGTACCTGCGGATGCTGTGGGACCTCGGCGACGACCGGATCGAGATCGTCCTGGAGTCCATCCAGGTCAACCCGGCCCAGGCCATTGCCGCTTGCTTCTTCGGCGCCCCCGTCGACGTGTACGCCGACGGCCTGATGACGTACGGCCCGACCCGCAACAAGGTCGACCCGCTGATCGGCACCCGGGTCCGCCGGGTCCTGCACCTGGACCTGGTCCCCGGTGAAGTCCCGCTGGTCCTCACGGAGTTCGGCGTCCCCGCCGAGATCGTGCCGACGGACGCATTCCTCAAGGTGCTCGGCGAGATCACCGACACCGCCGAGGAGTTGCCGCGTCTGCCGGACAACTCGGCGCTGCTGCTGGGCCAGTACCTCGCCGCCCTCGACATCCTCACCGTCGAGGAGGAAGAGGCCCTGCACGTACGGATGTTGCGCGGCGCGGTCGCCCGGGGGCACACCTCGATCGCGTTCAAGCCGCACCCCTCCGCACCGGCCGGGTACAGCACGGCACTTGAGGCGGCGGCGAAGGAACTCGGCGCGGATCTCCTGGTGCTGGACACCCCGGTCCTCGCGGAGGTGCTGTTCGCGACCGCCGGACCGGCCCTGGTCGTGGGCTGCTTCTCCACCGCCCTGTTCACGGCGAAGGAGTTCTACGGCATCCCCGTCGCGCGCGTCGGCACCCCGCTGATGCTGGAGCGGCTCGTCCCCTTCCAGAACAGCAACCGCGTACCGGTGATCCTCGCGGACGCCCTGCTGCCCGACCTGGAGGGCAAGGACCAACCCGTCGCCGTCGACGACCTGTTGGAGACGATGGGCTTCGTCATGCAGGCCCAGATCTACCCGCACCTGCGGCCCGTGGCGGAGAAGTACCTGAGCACCCGCCTCACCCCGCGCACCCAGCGCTTCTTCCGCCGCCGCCGGCTCACCGCCCTCGGTCTGCCCGGCGGCATCCCGGCCCGCCTCGCGTTCCTGCCCCGCAACGCCACCGCGCGCAGGGTCGTACGGCGGGCCCGCGCGCTGAAGAAGTCCGTGAAGAAGTAACCCGGCGGGGCGCCGGGATGAACATTCGGCGACGAGTGGGCGCAGCGTCCGTTCCTCGCCCGAACGTGCCGATCCGGCGCCCTACCATCCCCCTTGACCACCTCTCCCGTACGAGGGATACCAGCGTGACCGAGACGGCCGTAAGAACCACGGAGCCCCCGGCGGAGCAGATAGCGGCGCCCGAGCCGCCTCGGGTGAACCGGCTGCGCGCCCTCGACGGGCTGCGGCTCGTGGCCGCGCTCATGGTCGCCCTGTACCACTACGCGGGGCGCGGCGCGCAGGTCTCCACGTCGTGGGGTGCCTCGCCGAAGACCGAGTTCCCGACGCTGCACCAGTTCGCGACGTACGGCTGTCTCGGTGTCCAGGTCTTCTTCGTCATCAGCGGGTTCGTGATCTGCATGAGCGGCTGGGGGCGGTCCCTCCAGTCGTTCTTCGCGTCCCGCGTCTCGCGGCTCATGCCGGCGTACTGGTTCGCCGTCGCCCTGCTCGTCGTCGTCATGGCGCTGCCCGCCGTCCCCTTCAAGGGGGTCTCGCCGAGCGACGCGCTGATCAACTTCACGCTGCTGCAACAGCCGATCGGCGCGGAGCGCGTCCTCGGCGTCTGCTGGACGCTCTGGGTCGAGATCCGCTTCTACGCCCTCTTCGCGCTCCTCGTCGTCATCCCCGGCGCCGACCGCCGCCGCGTCCTGATGTTCTCCATCGGCTGGCTCTTCGCCATCCCCATCGCGCAAGCCTCCCACCTGCCGTTCCTCGACCTGGTCGTCATGCCCGAGTACGCCCCCTACTTCATCGGCGGCATGGGCCTCTACCTCGTCCACCGCGACCGCCGCGACATCTACGCCTGGGGCCTCGCCGCCGCCGGCTTCCTCATCGGCCAGCACTACGCCGTCAAGGACCTCTGGAACGCCTCCGACCCCAACGCCTTCGCCCACCGCACCACCTTCGGCATCGTCGCGATCGTCGCCTTCGGCTTCATCGCGGTCGCCGCGATCGCCCTCGGCTGGCTGAACTGGGCGAACTGGAAGTGGCTGACGGTGGCGGGGGCACTGACGTACCCGTTCTACCTCCTGCACGAACACCTCGGCTGGGTGATCATCTGGGCCCTGCACAGGAAGCTGGACATCCCGGCGATCCCGACGTTCTTCCTGACGGTCGGGGGGATGCTGGTGCTGGCGTACTTGATCTACAGGTTCATCGAGAAGCCGTTCACACCGAAACTGCGTACGGCGTTGCTGAAGGCGCGCTAACGCTTTCCGTACCGTGCCGCGACGCCGTCGAGGATGATCTCCAAGCCCTCCGCGAAGTGCCGGTCGTAGTCCGCGAAGATCTCGGCCCCGGCGGCAGCCGCCAGCGGAAACTCCGCCATCCGCCGAGCCCGCTCCTGCACGTCGTACCCCTCCCGCCGCTCCCCGGGCAGGGGTACAACCCCTTGCTCCTCGATCACGAACCCGACGGTGTAACTGGTGGCGGTGGTGTACGCCCGCACCCCGTCGGCCAAAGAGAACCCGGCGTCGACGAAGAACCGCAGGTTCTCCTCCATCCGCACCGCGTGCTCGGTCCCGGTGAACCGTGACCCGCTGAACACCTTCGCGCCGTCCCGGTACGACAGCAGCGCGCTCCGCAGGGCGACACACGCCCCCCGGATCCGCTCCCGCCAGGAATCCCCCGCGTCGAGGACGATCCCCGCCTCCATCCGCTGGAACATCACGGTCGCCATCTCGTCGAGCAGCGCCTGCTTGTCCTTGAAGTGCCAGTAGAGCGCGGGCGCCTTGACGTCCAGCTCCTTGGCGATGGCCCGCAGGGTGAGCCCGTCGAGCCCGACCTCGTTCAAAAGAGCGAGCGCGGTCTCGGCGACCCGGGTGCGGTCGAGGGGGGCACGGCGTTCGGTCGTCACGGGAAACAGCTTGACACCTTAACAACGTTAAGGGCACCCTCGTAGGCGTAGCCACTTAACGACGTTAAGGAGACGACCGTGCAGCACACCGACGTCCTGATCATCGGCGCGGGCCCCACCGGCCTGACCCTCGGCATCGACCTGGCCCGCCGGGGCGTCGCCGCCCTGGTCGCCGAGAGGGGCCCGGCCCTCTCCCCCGGCTCCCGCGGCAAGGGCCTCCAGCCCCGCACCCTGGAGGTCTTCGAGGACCTCGGCGTCGCGGCGGAGATCCTCGCGGCGGGCGGCCCCTACCCCACGACGATGACCTGGCGGAACGGCGAACAACTCGGCGAACGCGCGATGTTCGACCCCGTCGAGGAGGACGAGGGCACCCGCTACACCGAACCCTGGATGATCGCCCAGTGGCGCACCCAGGAGATCCTGTACGACCGCCTGCGCGCCCTCGGCGGCCAAGTCGCCTTCGGCAAGGAGGCGTTGACCCTCACCCAGGACGACGACGGCGTGACCGTCACCTTCACCGACGGTACGGAGACCCGCGCGCGGTACGTCGTCGCGGCGGACGGCGGACGCTCGGCCCTGCGCCGGGCCCTCGGCATCGGCCTGGCCGGCGGCGAGCCCCTCTCCCCCGACCCGATCGTCGTCGCGGACGTCCGCGTTCCCGGCCTCAGCCGCACGCACTGGCACATGTTCCCGCCGGCGGAGGAGGGCACCGGCTTCCTCGCGATCTGCCCCCTCGCAGGGACGGACCACTTCCAGCTCGTCGCCCAAGTCACCGGCGCCGAGGGCCCGTTGGAGACGGTCCCCCTGGAAACCGTGAACGATCTCCTGCGCGCCCGCACCCACCTCTCCGGCGCGACCGACCTCACCTGGTCCTCGGCCTTCGTCCCCCGCACCGCCCTCGCCGACCGTTTCCGCGCCGGCCGGGTCTTCCTCGCGGGCGACGCCGCGCACATCCACACTCCGGCGGGCGGCCAGGGCCTCAACACCAGCGTCCAGGACGCCTACAACCTCGGCTGGAAACTCGGCGCGGTCCTCAAGGGCGCCCCGCCGAGCCTCCTCGACACGTACGAGGAGGAGCGCAGGGCGGTCGCCGCCGACATGCTGGGCCTGTCGACGGCCATCGCCCGCTCCGCGGCGCGGCGCGGCCGGTCGACCCGCCAACTGGACCTGAACTACCGGGAGTCGAACCTGTCACAGGGGACGACTCAGGGGCTGCGGGCCGGCGACCGCGTCCCTTGCACCCTCGACGGCACCGACCTCCACGCCCTCGTCCAGGGCCCCGACTGGACCGAACTCACCCTCGCCGAGGGCGTGTTCCTCGTCCGCCCGGACGGGTACGTCGGCTGGTCCGGGCCGACGCGCGAGGGCCTGGCCGAATACGCGGCACAGGTCGGCGCCTGACCTCATCCGGCGGCCACCTCCCTCACGCGCCGGCCAGCGACAGCTTCACCGCGAACCCCAGGAACAGCGCCCCCGCCGCCGAAGTCGCCCCCGCCGCAAGCCTCTTGCGACGCCGGAACGCCGTCGCCAGCTTCGTACCGCCGAAGATCAGCGCGCTCAGGTACAGCACGCTGAAGGCCTGCGCGAACGCTCCGAGCACCACGAACGACAGCGCGGGGTAGGCGTATCCGGGGTCGACGAACTGCACGAAGAACGTTTCAGAATCCAACTGCCTGTAGTCTCACGCCATGACCGCTACCAAGACCGCTCCCGAGTGGACCCCTGAGGAACTGGCAGAGCTTGCCGACCTCCGGGCCAGGAACGATGCGCTACCCGAGGACGCGCCCCGTGGCCTCCTGTCGGTACGCCTGTCCATCCTCACGGAAGACACAACCTCTCCCGCCAGGCAGGAACTTGACCTCCGTCGCCATGCCATCCGCGAGGGCGTAAGGGTTGTTGGCGTTGCCAAGGACCTTGGAGTGTCCGCAACCAAGAAAGCACCTTGGGAGCGGAAGGAACTCGGGGACTGGCTCAACAACCGCATACCCGAGTTTGACTTGATTCTGTTTTGGAAGTTGGACCGGTTCATCAGGCGTATTTCCGACCTACATGAGGTCATCAGGTGGTGCGAGAAATTCGGGAAGAACCTGATTTCCCTCAATGACACCTTGGACCTGTCATCCCCCATAGCACAGGCAATGGTGACTTTCATTGCAGCCGTCGCCGAGATTGAGGCGGCCAACACTAAGACTCGCGTTTCGTCCCACTGGGAATACACGAAGCAGCAGGACCAATGGCGGATTGGCAAACCGTCGTTTGGCTACAAGACCGCCAGGGTGCACGGGAAGCTCCGCCTCGTCCAGGACCCTAAGCAAGCCCGAGCTGTGCGTTACATGTACCAGGCTGCAATGCGGGGAGTTCCGGCAAACCGCATTGCGAAGGTTCTAGACCGGGCCAAGGTTCCGACCTACAGCGATCGGAAGTGGAACAATCAGCAGGTTCTTAGGACTCTGAGAAACCCTGCGGTCAGGGGAATTCGAACCGAGGGAGGGACGAAGGCGGCAACCTATAAATCTACGCCGGTACTGGATAAGCAGGGCCAGGAGATCAGGGTTACGGATGAGCCAATCCTGACTGGCCAAGAATTCGAAAGCGTGCAAGCGGCGCTGGCCACCCGTTCGAAGAACAAGCGTCATCATGAGAAGAACCGTCGTCCGACCCGGTTCCTCGGCGTCATGAAACACGGCTGCGGCAGGAACATTAACGAAACGAACAACTACAAAACGCTCTCTACTGGTGAAGAGAAGGAATACCGATACTTGCGGTGCCCCGACTGCCGGAAGCCCGGGTTCGTGACACCGGACCCTGAGCATGTGTACTCATCTTTGGCACAGGCCGTCTTTGACGCCCTGGGGGATTACGAGGTGATCCGCCGAGAGTACGCCAGAGGCGACGAAAACAGGCGCGAGCGCAAGCGACTGGAAGAGTCCATCGCCTACTACATGTCCGGGCTGGAGCCCGGAGGGAGGTTCGATAAGGCCGGATTTATTCGAGAGAAGGCAGAGAGCACGCTAGACGCTCTTATGAACGACTTGACGAAGATCGACCCGGATTCCACAAAGGACAGGTGGATCTACGAAAGTACCGGCATGACGTACAAGCAGCATTGGGAGGCCGGTGGCGTAGAGGCCATGGAAAAGGACCTACTGAGCGCCGGGATAACTTTCGAACTTGGAAAGCAGGATGGAGAATTGTTGGGGCGTCTGGTCATTCCGCATGACGTTAAGGAGCGACTGATCAAGATGGACAACAACTGGAGTTAGCCATACCGGCGCACTCCGCGAAACCAAAAATGCCCCTTCCGGGAGGAAGGGGCATTCCTTATGTCAGCTCTCGGAGGGATAGACAACATCAGCAATCACTCGCCGGTTGCCGTCCTGATCCTGGATCACGGTTACAACGCGCATACTCCCCCTGTTGCAGTGACCCCCTTGAGGGACTTCTCGGCGCCGAGGCCGCACGCCCGGTGTGAGTGGTGAAGCAACCTTGCGTTACTCCCCCCTGACGGAGTCAAAGGCATCGTTTAAACGCCTTCCTTGAAACCGTCAGGGGGTTCCCGGTAGACCTAGGCCATGGTCGCTACTTCTCGCGTAGGTCACGACGTATGGAGGAAATGCCTTGCCCGTGACTCCCGTATACGGCAAAACACGTTCGCCGTCGCCATGGCCTTTTCGATGTTCGGGGACTACACGGACGGTACGGACGTGTATCCGTCCATAGCGACTATCGCGGAGATGGTCGGTCTGTCCAATGCGACGAAGGTGCACCCGCACCGGAAGAAGCTGGTTGAGTTCGGCTATCTCGCCGACACGGGAGTGCGTTCGTCCGCCGATACCGTTGTCTACTCCCTGACTGCCCCGACAGAGGTGATCTCGACGGCCACTGCTGAACGAGAGGCCCGTGTGCGGAGGAAGCCCGAGAAGGCGCCTACGGCGGCCGTGGCCGATGCTCCCGACTCTCCGGCCCCTCCGGGCCGAGCTTGCCCTTCTGACGCCGATCTGGCGGCGTTCGAGCTGACCTTGGAACAGAAGATCTGGTTCCTCGACGAAAGAGAGCCGAACTCCTGGCCCTGGTCTGACATTCCCTACGCCCTGGCCGAACGCGCCTACAAGCTCTACTGCAACCGGGAAACCGGATAATGCTCCTACAGGTACAGGGGGGTGTGCCTGTAGGAGCACAGGGGATATACCCCAGGCGGTACACAATCCCATAGGGATCTCATACAGAGATCCCCTAGTTAACATCTCATATAGAAGATGTACCCATGCGGGTACATCTAGCCTTGGCCGAACGAAGTGAGGAACGATAGGCATCCTGACGGAGCCTGTTTCAGCCCAGGCTAAAAAAGCTCGAAGCTTGCGGAGCAGAGCGAAGAGCGAGAGTAAGACTCCTTCGGCCTGTAAGCCTTTGGAGTCTTCTAACCGCCAAGGCAGAGTGAAGCTGCGGAGCAAGCGAAGCGAACTGAACAGCTCTCTTCGGCAATGCAGCCTTCGAGATCTGTTCAACAGCCAAGGCAGAGTGAACGACTCCGAAGGAAGTCGGAGCGGAAAAGTAACTCCAGCTTCGCCCGGCCTTCGGGCCGGACTACTACAGCCAAGGCGGCAGAACGGCCCAGGATGCGTTCACGCTACCAAAGTGGGCCGAGGGGCCTATGCCCTTCTCTCCGGCCGTCACAAGGCCGCTCAAGGCTCATCTACTGGCCAAGGCACCCCGACCGGAGGGGAAGGGGCGTCTGAAACTTTCCGGGTGCCTTCTCCGCACCCGCCGTCTTCCCTCGGCGTGCGCGTCCGCAGTTTAGCCGGGATTGGTGGGATCGAGTAACGGCCCGTAACAGCATGTAGCGGAATTCCTCCCGTGCAGCATCGGTCGCCAATTCAGTGTGTGGCATCAGCCTTCGTAACGGGTCTTTGGTCTGTGTGGAAAACACCCGGAGCTTCTGTGCTCCGGCTCATGACCAAGGAGTCAAAACATGATCACCGAACTGCTGACGTGCGTCCGCTGTGTTCACTACTTCGAGTACCCGTTCCGCCCTGGCGCGAAGCCGCGCTACTGCTCCGACGAGTGCCGCAAGGAAGCCGCCCGAGAGCGGCGGATTCAGCGCGCTCGCGATCGAGCGAATGAGCGCCGTACTCGAATCATCGAAGACATGACCGTCAACGACTAACCATCAGAAGAGTGCATTATCTGCAAACTTTTCCGACCTCTACCGGCGATAGGAACATTATGGATTACCGCACCCTGGCCAAGACGGCTCTTGAGAAGCGCGCTCAGCTTGTCGCGGAGATGCGCAGCGTCAACGACGATGCTTCCCTTTCGGACGCCGCGAAGCGCGAGCGCATCGAGCGGTACGACACCGACATTGAACTTCTTGAGGCGGAAGCCCGAGACTGGATCGAGCGGGAAGAGAGGGAAGCGTCGGTCCGTGCTATTGCGGCTCGCGGCGGTGGTCTTTTCGCTCCGAGGTCTTCGCGTGATGAGGACTCTTGGCAAGCTTTGATGCCTAGCCTTAGCGAGTACCGTGCCCTCATCTCCGAAAGCGCGCCGGGCGATGGCGGTTATACCGTGCCCGATACCATGTCCTCGAAATATATTGATGCACTCAAGGCGAAAAGTACCTTCCTTCGTGGACTTCCCGCCGAGAACATCATTCCTTTCGATTCGGCTACTTTCTCGGTTCCTCAGCTTGTCTCTTCGACGGGTACCGATTACGTCGAAGAGGGTCAAAAGATTCCAGAGGGTGAGATGGTTTGGGGGTCGGTTAAGTTCGAGGCGAAGAAGATCGGGCGGGTGCAATGGGCGAGCGTTGAGATCCTTGAAGACTCCGCCGTTGATCTGCGTAACTCTATTGCGAACAATCTTCTGCGTGATGCTTCGCTCAAGTTCGATGCCGACAGCTTTACAGGTTCCGGCAGTAATCCGGTCAAGGGAATTGTCCACCAGGGTGTTTCTACGGTCCTCGGCGCCGGTCACGTAACTGTCACCTATGACGATTTGGCCGACGCCGTTGCGCGAATTGAATCCACGAACGGAACCCCCTCGGTTGTATGGGCGTCCGTCGACGCGGCTGCGGCTCTGCGAAAAGAGAAAAGTTCAGGCTCCGGCACCTACCAGGGCGGGCCTCCGACGGATTCGCCCGCTGCTACCGCTTGGGGGCTTCCGATCCTGCCTAGCGCCTTCCTCCCGGGAGGCACGGTGGTTGTCGCGGACGGCTCTCGCCTCACGGTTGGTATTCGCCGCAATGCCACGGTGAAGGTTTCCGAAGACGCGCGGTTCGACTCGGATGAAATAGGCTTTAAGGTCACCATCCGCGTGGCTGGTGTTTCGTTGGCCGAACCTAGTTCGGCGCAGATCGTCAAGGCTGCATCCAAGTAAATAGAGAAGCTCCAAGAATTCAGGGGTACCTAGGAGCCGGCTCCTAGGTACCCCTGAATTTTCTGTTTCACCCGAGAAGCTACGGAACCGGGCTTCCTGGATCGTCGAGCCAGACAGTCTCACTTTCGGCTGTGATGGTGAGTCCGAAGCGCTCGAAGCCGGGTCTTCCTTGCTCGTTCCACCACTTGTGAGCGGACTCGACTTCGTCCCAGAGTCGGCGCGGTCCGGCTTGCCAAACTTGTGTCTCTTCTCCTTCGCGGAATACCGCGCACGCCCATGAGTGGTCTGTCAGTCCGTAGAGCCAGACTGGACGTTTCCCGTCGTGCTTCTCGGCCGCGACGTGAACGCACTCGCGGAGGCTCACGCCGAGGGCGAATTGCAGGGGATCGAATCGTTCCCCGAGGAAGTCACCTTCCAAGATTGTGGTGGACGACCTCTCCCGGTCGGGGGCGCCGCTGATGTAGTCGGCGTGGACGATGGACGGGAGCCGTTGAGTCCGTGCCTTCATGAACTCCACAGGGCCGGTGAAGGTCCCTGAGGCGCTTTCTCCGTCCTCGGAGACTGTCAGCCGTGCGACGGCGTCGCCGTTGCCGTAGTGGGTGCCCCAGGGGGCGACGACGACCCCGTCGGGTCGGCACTGCTCCACCCATGCGAAAGGAATGGAACGCAGCCCGCATGTGGCAATGATCCGGTCGTACGGACCGCCTTCCGGGTACCCTTTGAGCCCGTCCCCGTGAACGACCCGGACCGGAAGCCCGAACACGTTCAAGGCCATTCGCGCATCGGCGGAAATCGCGGGATCTACTTCAACCGTCGTGACGTTCTCGGCGCCCAGCCGGTGAGCGAGCAGAGCCGCATTCCATCCCGTTCCGGTGCCGATCTCCAACACGCGGTTTCCCGGTTGCACGTCGAGATCCTGAAGCATCCGGAACACGACGGACGGCATGGAAGCCGAAGAGGTCGCCACTGCTCCCGGTTCAGGGCCGGAATGCTTTCCGTCGTCCCACTGCGTGACCAAGGGGACGTCGGACTCCGCGTACCGGTACCAGAGTTCAGGATCGGTCGCCCGCGACACGGGAACGCTCTGCCCGGTCTCCATGTCGAACGGCCAGATGAGTTCCGGGAGGAACGGCGCGCGGGGCACGGCGGCGAACGAGGGCGCCCAGTCCGAGGAC